>CALCSH010000610.1 GCA_937893815.1 uncultured Anaerolineae bacterium
ATGTTTTTCTCTGCGTTCTCTGCGCTCTCAGCGGTGTAAATTTGCTTGAGTTTTGATCAAGCTTTTGTTGACCCCTACAAAAATCATCGGAATTCTCAAAAAATCTAAGGAGTTTATCAATGAAAAAACAAATTGGCATTGTAGTCATTACTACGGTAATCACTGTAGGGATTGTTGTGGTCGCGCTTATCTATCTTATGCCTACGCTTGGGCCGCGGTATCTGCATCCGCTGATGATGGGCGACCAACCCGCGCCGACGGATTTGGACTTCTCCGTTGAGCGGCTTTCGGACGAAGGCGTTTTTCGCGTTTCATGGGTCAGCGATCCTGCCGCACCGCCCCTCAATACAATCCACACCTGGAGCCTTCATGTTGAAACCGCCGATGGAAAAGCGGTCGAAAATGCTGAGATCACCGTAGACGGGGGCATGCCGCAGCATGGTCACGGTTTGCCCACCAGCCCGCAGGTGACCGAAAACCTGGGCAATGGCGATTACCTCGTTGAGGGACTGAAATTCCAGATGCCCGGCTGGTGGGAAGTGCGCTTCAGCATCACCGCCGAGGGGCAAACCGACAGCATCACATTCAACCTCACTCTGGAGTAGTCGCTATGAAACGTGTTTATTGGTTTTTTGCCGGGATACTGCTCATTGCCATATTTGTGGCTTTTTGGGCGGCAAATCGGCCTGATGCGTGGAAGGAGACAGAAATTGCCACGCTGCGTTCCTTATGGATCGGCAGTCTCCCCGCCTTGCCGCCGGACCCCTCCAATGCCTTTGCAGATGACCCGCAAGCCGCAGCACTTGGACAGGTGCTATTTTTTGATGCGCGCTTCAGCTCCAACGGCAGCGTGTCTTGCGCCACCTGCCACATCCCAGACAAAACGTTTACGGACGGCTTGCCGCTGGCGCAAGGGGTTGGCACGACGACGCGCAAAACGATGACCATTGTCGGTACGGCGTACAGCTCCTGGCAGTTTTGGGATGGGCGCAAAGATAGCCAGTGGGCACAGGCTCTCGGCCCTATGGAAAGCCCGGTTGAGCATGGCGGCACACGTACGCAATATGCCCACTTGATCGACGAACTCTATCGCGACCGTTACGAAGCTATTTTTGGTACTTTGCCTGATTTCTCCGATCGGGTGCGCTTCCCCGATGTGGCCGGGCCTGTGGATGGCACCTCAGCCAGCATCGCCTGGGGGGCGATGTCCGCCGAAGACCGCGACGCAGTGACACAGGTATACGTCAACATGGGCAAGGCCATAGCAGCATACGAACGGTTGATTGTGCCCGGCCCATCGCGCTTTGATCAATATGTGGAAGCGCTGCTCAATGAAGATGCAAATGCAATCCAGGCTGCGCTCAGCGATGACGAAGTGGCGGGATTGCGGCTGTTTATCGGTCAGGCGCAATGCATTAAGTGCCATAACGGGGCGCTCTTCACCAACAATGAATTTCACAACACCGGTGTCCCTGCGGCAAGCGGATTGCCTGCTGATGACGGCCGCGCTTCGGGTGTGACCAAGGTTCTTGCCGATGAGTTCAACTGTCTCAGCCGTTGGAGCGATGCAGGCGATGACGATTGCGCTGAAGTACGCTTCGTCACTTCCAGCGGTGAGCAGCTTGTAGGCGCTTTCAAACCGCCTACACTGCGTAATGTGGCTGAAACTGGGCCATATATGCATGCCGGTCAATACGCCACGCTAGAAGAAGTATTGCGGCATTATGCCCACCCTCCGCTTGCTCCCCTGGGTCATTCGGAATTGGAGCCGTTGGGGCTGACCACTCGTGGGCTGGCGCAATTAGAAGCCTTCCTGGGCGCGCTGAGCGGATCTCTAAATGTGTCTCCTGAATGGCTTGCCGCTCCGTAAATGATGAGCGATGAGTTGTCACTCGTTGTGGTCGAGTGCCCCAGTATCTCAGACTGAGGCGATATGGAAAGTAGAAAATTCAAAAACAGGGAGTGGGTTCTACTTCCACTCCCTGTTTTTGACGGATGTGCGAACACAACCCTTGTTGCGATACTACGATTCCATCGCCAGCGAACTGGGTGAACCGATTAATATGCTGATTCCAGAAAAGAAATTTATCAGGCCAAAATAGAGCAGATTACGGCAATACGAATAGGGTTTTTCCACGACAAGTTTTTGTGTAGCCTTCAGGGGCATGGGCGTCCCTTTGCCGATTTCTCTTTGAGCCTTGGTAGATGTTATGATGAAAAATAAGCCCGGTACAATCAAGGCTCCCGCAGGCACGACCCTGGTAAAAAAATGAAATAGCGTTGGCAAGCGCAGCCATGGATCAATAACTACTTTCAGCAAGATAAAAAGCAGCGCAGGGAAGAAGAAAAAGAAAACGAAAAATGGAAGTACCTTCGCCAGAAAACGATTTTCTGGCGAAGGTGTTTTTTCCGATATTTCTACAAGATTTTCAAAAAGTTTCATTATCATAACCCTGAGTGAGTCATCGCCTCTTCTGCCTTCGCCATCCCTGTTGCTATCTTGTTCCACAAATCTTTTGCAACGGGGATAAAAGAAACCACCCACAATAGATAGGCGCCGCCATGCAATAGGCCGCGCACGGGCTGAATGAGAATGCTGGCCCACAAGAGAATCGCTCCCAGGTTTACCAGCCAAAAACTAAGCCAGGTGCCGCCTAATTCGGCACTTTCTTCATTGACGAAAAAGCGCTGGAAGAAATAAGGCACGATTGAATAACCAAATTGCAACAGCCAGCCATAAATCAGCGCCTGGGGGGTTGTCGCTTCCAGTAATTTGGCCGGTAGGAGGCTTTCAATGCCAAAAATGACAAATGGAGCCATTGACAAGGGAGCAAACAGCCAGAGGTAGGAGACCAGCATTTGGGCCATACCCGCCGTCCAGGCAGGTTTGTCGCCACTCAATGGTTTTATGGCAATCACAAGCAGCCAGATATTGGCCGATGTATGCAAAACCGCTCCCGCCGCGGCCAGCGTGGTGTTGGCAAACCAGGGACTGAGAATGAGGGCCAACGCGCCCGCTGTCATCATCCAGAAAATAGGAGTAATGGCTTTAAGGTTGGACAATTCCCGTTTGGCCCATTTAGGATAGAGGTCAACGAAAAATCCAACAAAAACCAGCGACATAAAGCCCCAGTTATTGGCATGGATATGTGCTTCTCCCGCATCGCCAATAATCCCCAGCGGCCCAGACCAGTTGGTGAACAAGCCGGTACCGATGAGAATGCCGATCAAAAAGTAAAACAGACCGGCGATATAGAATTTGCGGCCATCTGTGATCGTAATTGCTTTTTCGGATTGAGAACGAATGCCGGACATTTGGATCAACAGAAGCGTCGTAGCGACGAAGACCAATGTGCCGCCAGTAATAATCGGAACATTGCTTAACAAGGGAATGCCGATCAGCAGCAAGGCTATTCCCGCATTGAGCGATAGCCAAATATCCCAGCGCATTTTAGGGCGCGGCAGGCCATGATATTTGGCTGATAAGGTTGGCATGGCCCCAAAAACAAGTTGGGTGAGGATAC
>CALCSH010000611.1 GCA_937893815.1 uncultured Anaerolineae bacterium
TCCTGGTCGACGATGGCACAACGAATCGCTTGACCGTTGTGGCGCGCGGCAATACCATCACCGTTTTCACCAACGGGGTTGAGGTTGAACAAATAGTGGCAGGCGATCAAGCAATGCTCGTGCTACCCTCCGCTCCAATTCAGCCTCCCGCAGGTGCGTCAACTGACGAACTGGCAAAGTTCGATAAAGAATTATCAGAACACGAAAGTTTGGTCGCCAGAATTACTGGTAACTACAAGCCTAATCGTGCCATCTTCCAAGCTGAAACGCCCTATTTTGAGCGTGGTTTTGTGGCTCTCGTCGCGGTGAATGAATCCGGGACACATACGTGTGATTTCGATAACGCCTGGTTGTGGGTTATTGATAAATAATCAGGCTTGTTCCTGAATGATAAATGGTTGAGAAACCAGAAACTATAAAAAGGATAGAGAAATTATTATGAAATTATTGGAGGAATCGAATGTCTGAACCATCATGGATTGGGCGCAAATTAAATGACCGCTACGAGATCGAGTCGCTACTTGGCGCAGGCGGTATGTCTTCTGTCTTTAGAGCGAACGACCCTAATTTGCGTCGCGCTGTTGCAATTAAACTGATCCATCTCCATTTCTCATCGGACCCGCAATTCGTAAGTCGATTTGAAGAAGAAGCCGTTTCTGTTGCTCAGCTGCGGCATCCAAATATCATCCAGGTTCACGACTTCTCGCATGATGGTGACACCTACTATATGGTCTTGGAGTTTGTGCCAGGTGAAACCTTAGAAGACCGGTTGAAGCGTCTAAATACAAGTGGGCGCCGATTATCGACCAAAGAAGCCGTTGAAATTATCGCCAGTATTTGTGATGCTCTAGAGTACGCCCATAAGCGTGGAATGGTCCATCGGGATATTAAACCAGCAAATATTATGCTTAATCTCCAAGGGCAGTCCATCTTGATGGATTTCGGAATCGCCAAGATCGTCGGAGGCAAACAACATACTGCGACTGGTGCCGTAGTGGGGACAGCGCTCTACATGGCTCCCGAGATCATTAAGGGTGAGATGGCTGATCATCGGGTTGATATTTATTCTTTGGGCGTTACGCTCTTTGAAGTATTAACCGGCAAACGGCCATTTGAAGCTGATTCGGCCATGACAACGCTAATGATGCATATCAATGACCCTGTTCCAGACGCAAGTGACATAAATCCTGCTGTACCATCTTCTGTGGTTGATATTGTGCTCAAATCAATGGCGAAAGATAAGAGTCATCGCTATCAAAGTGCGGCTGAATTCGCTGCAGCTTTACGTAGCGCAGACCTAAACGTTTTACCCAAAAGCGCATCCCTTGTGGCAGGTTTAGCAGGCACGATGGTTGAGCAAGCTCCGACCGCTGAAGGTACAAATCTTGCAGGAACAGCAATTGAAAGTGCGCCTGTCGCAGCATCTCAAAACCTGGCTGGTACAGCTATTGAAGATGCACCTTCTGCTGAATCTCTAAAAATGGCCGGCACAGCGATTGAAAATGCACCTTCTGCTGCATCATCAAATATTGGCGGAACAATGATCGAGGATGCCCCGTCAATTGCATCTCCGAATCAAGCTGGGACAATGGTCGAAAGCGTTGTTCCCGCAAATGTATCGCAGCCTGCAAAATCTAGCCCGCCACCGCCTCCTCCCCCGTCATCTACAAAGCCATCAGACTCTAAACCAAAAGGTGGCTTACCATTGAAATGGATTGGGATTGGTGGCGCAGGCATTATTCTTGTGATTGCATTGGCGTTTTTTGGGATTAGAGGGATTGCGTCTTCTCAGCCAACAGCAACGCCCACGATGGAACCCGCAACCATTACCCCTGAGCCTACAGCAACATCCGTCCCAACCGCAACAATGCCACCGACTGCGACCTTAGAGCCAACCGCTATCCCGACAGCCACCATGCCGCCAGGGCCACAAGTGCGCATTCAATCTATTGTTATGGATGGCAGTACTTATGTTGTTGAATACGAGACCTTCGAATACACAGAAGTTTTACCAGGAATGCATGTCCACTTCTATTTCAATAACCAAACTCAAAACCAGGTTGGAGCTGGCGGCGGCGGAATCTGGAAAGTATACGGTGGACCACGCCCCTTCCGCGGATATACAACCGCAAACCTTCCAGCGGGCGCTACGCAAATGTGTGCAATCGTAGCAAATCCAAATCACACTATCATTTTAGATACTGGAAATTGTATCGACCTGCCGTAAATGATGATGCTAGCAGTTTGTCGGAGAGGAACATAGGTCAGCGAAATTGGTAGTAGACTACAAG
>CALCSH010000612.1 GCA_937893815.1 uncultured Anaerolineae bacterium
TATTTTATCGGATTTGTTACCAATTTGTAAGTCGTAACGTTTGTCGTAACGTTTTTGAGACGGGGGATTCATAGAATACGGGTATGTTATCAATATGAATTGGAGGATTATGTTATGAAAAAAGTTTTAAAATGGTTTGGGATTGTTTTAGGGGCGCTGATTGGTCTCGTTGTGATTGGCCTGATCGTTGGCTCGACCCGCGCAAACGGATTCATGACCCAAGAGTGGGATTATCCGCCGGACACGGTTGCTATCCCAACGGATACAGAATCAATCGCGCGGGGCCAGTACATGGTTGATCATTTCATGCTGTGTGCAGACTGTCATGGCCCCGATCTGGGTGGCGCAGAATTCTTTTCAGTGGAAGATGGCGCAGGAACCCTGTGGGCACCTAACCTCACCAGCGGCAATGGCGGTATTGGTGTGGCCTACACGGATGCGGATTGGCTGCGTGCTTTGCGTCACGGCATTCGCCCGAACGGCGAGAACCTGATCATCATGCCATCCGAGTTTTACACCCTGGTGGACATCAACGAAATGGCAGGCATGATTGCTTATCTAAAAACTCTGCCCCCCGTCGATCGAGAAATCCCCACCCGCGACCTGGCCTTAATGCCGAAGGCGATGTTGGGCTTGGGTATCATCCCAACTGGCGACTTCCTCGTAGCACACAAAATTGACCATGCAGCCACCCCAGCCAGCGCACCCGATCCCGGCGTCAATGTCGAATATGGCGAATACTTGGCAATGGTTTGTACGGCATGCCATGGGCCTGATTTGGCGGGCATGCCTGCTGACCCGGATTCCGGTTCAGCAGCTACGCCGAACTTGACACTAGGTGGTGAGCTGCAGGCTTGGTCTGAAGCCGATTTCATCACCACGTTACAAACCGGTGTAACGCCCAGCGGCCATGAATTGGTTGACAGGATGATGCCCTGGACCCGGATTGGTAGTGCAACTGAAGGCGATTTACGGACCATCTGGATGTATCTGCAATCGCTGCCCGCCTTGCCGAGTAATCAGTAGAAGTCCAATAAAATGTGTGTCAGGTATCAGGCGTCCAGATAGAAACAGGATGCTTGATACCTGACCCGGAAAGTTTAACAAAATGACGCAAACAAAACGAAATTCCAAAATGGGTGATGCCGCTGTTGATGGATTGCTTGTAGGGTTAGCAGCAGGAGTAGCGATGATGGTTTTCCTGCTCGTTGCAGGATTATTGGGCGGTGTTAGTGTTCCTGTAACATTAGGAATATTTGCGCCTGCTGGAGATGCCAATCCGATTTCGGGGGCATTCGCTCACTTGGCGGTTTCCGCGATATATGGGGCAGGATTTGGGGCGTTGGTCCTCCTGGTCGGCAAACGAATTCCTGCCTGGGTAACTGGAATCCTTTATGGACTGATGTTATTCTTTATTGCAAGGTTCGGCTTCCTGTCTGACACCGGTTCCGCTTTGCTCACCATCACCCCCGGGAATTTTGGGATTGCTCATGTTGTTTATGGTGGTGTATTGGGTGGATTATTTATTCGGAAAGTGGCATAATTTTGCTAATTTAAACGAAGGCATAAATAATATGAAAATTTCAGAGCGCACACAAAAAGCCGGTTTAATCGGCATGGCTGGATCCCTGCTATTTTTCGTCGGGTTGCTGATCGAGTACCAAAATGATCTCTTTCCCCCGGGAAATGGGGCATTATTTGTCATCAACCAGATCATGTTCTTTTCTGCCATGAGCGGCATTTTGTTCATGATCTACAGTCTGAGAGGCTCCGGTGCGCTTGGGGAAAAGCGTTTCGGAAAAATTTCGCAGGGCATCTTTTTTGGGGGCTGGGCATTTCTGATCATAGGCGGCATTCTCGGGTTGTTGACCGGCGAATGGGATGAGAACCTTTTCTTCCCGATTGGCTCTTTGTTGTTTCTGGTTGGAGGCTTGCTGACTGGAATTGCGGTTTTGACTACCAGGCACTGGCAAGGCTGGCGGAGATTGGCTCCCTTGGGGCAGGCTGTTTACTACATTATTGTCATGATGATCTTACCTCCTCTATTGTGGGGAACCAATGAACCCACCTTGCTGATCGAATCGCTCTGGATGTTGACCTGGTTTTTGATGAGTCTGGCTATGTACCAGAGTGCGGAATGATGATTCTCGAAACCGAGCGACTGCTGCTGCGGCATTTTGTCCCTGACGATATGGATGCATTATTTGCGCTGTATCGTGATCCCGAAGTCCGGCGTTATTTCCCCGACGGCACCCTGACCCGCGAAGAGACCAGAGAAGAAATGGAGTGGTATTACAACGGGCATCCCAAACATCCGGAACTGGGTCTGTGGGCAACCACCCTCAAAGAAACGGGCCAATTCCTGGGGCGCT
>CALCSH010000613.1 GCA_937893815.1 uncultured Anaerolineae bacterium
ACCACCATAGAGATCGCCGGTGAGCGCTGCCAGGCCGAACCGCTGGAAGCCGAGCCGTGCAACCTGTGGCGGGCGCCGTTGACCGGAGCCGGCCCCTGGCCAATACGGGTGCGCGCCGAGGATGGCATGGGAAATATCGGGGAATGGCAGGGGATTATCGAATAGCAGGCGCTGTGGATATGCGCTGTATAGTTCGGCGAAAAGCCGGATGTCCGAAATAAGGAGTGCGGCCCACGTATCCGATCGCATCAGATTTGATCTTCTCGGCCAGTTTCCTGGTGGCCAGGCCAAAGCCCGCCACCAATCGCTGAAAGGCGTCTTGATCGTCGAGATTCTCAAAGACCACCCAGGTGAGACGACTGAGAAATGCTGGGTTGTCATTATCTTCGGGTTGGGTGGCGCCGGGCAGCAGCACGGGGATGAGGCGGCGCTCAGGATGGCGCAGGCGGCGGTTGATGGCCCTGACGCAGTTCTTAATTATGCCAGCCGCTGATGCCCGCCGGGCCGAGGAAGACGGCTACAGTGCGTGCAGCGGCCAGGGCATTCTCTAAATCTTCCTGCCAGGCCTCTCGCCGGGGATCATATCCCAAATATCGAGAAAGACATCGTATGTATAGGTTGGCATAGTACGGCTCCTTGAGACCTGTCAGGTTTTGCTTCTCGCTTCAACTCGAAGTGCGCCGTGAAAAACCTGACAGGTCTGAATTTTCATACGCTAGCAGTTTGCCGGATAACCTTACACAAACCCATACTGTAGGGCAGGTTTCTTACCTGCCGCCAGATTTGGCGGGTATGAAACCCGCCCTACTAGCAGGCTTTGTGGATTTCGCTCACTCAAAACAAGACCCACCTTCCCCCTACGCGTAGCTGCGGGGGTGCTTCACGACGGCGGGAAATGGGTTCTTCAGGCACAGGCACTTCGTTTCCAACACGCTCCCTTTCAGTATTCAGGACTCAGAAGCTCCCTACGCTGCGCTTCGGGAGTGCTTCGCATCAGAATTCAAAAACAAGAAGCCACCCCTTTGCGCCTGCGGCGCGGCAGGGGCGCTGCGCTCCCTACGGGAGCTTCGCGGGGGAGAGAATAACTCGAAAACCGATATCATAGAGACGATCATCAGGATCAAACCAATTGCGGAAAGCGCAGCGAGCGAACCAATCGTTGTCGATCCAGGAGCCGCCGCGCACCACACGAGGAGTTTTCTTATCATCATGCCAATTTAGATTCCACTCCCAAACATTGCCACTCATATCCCAAACCCCTGTTGAACTTTGCCCCTGCGGGTAAGTGCATACCGAGGTTGTGTTAATACCATATCCTTTAGCCAAGTCGCTGGCTTCAGTATTCGCACATACTAAATCAAATACATTTCCCCACGGATACTGGCGGCCATCGCTGCCGCGGGCGGCGGGCTCCCATTCTGCTTCCATGGGCAGGCGCACAGTGTAGCCTGCGGGTATGGCAAGCCCCAAATCTTGCGTTGCCAGCCAATTGCCGTAGGCTTCGGCTTCGTACCAGCTTACCCCCACCACCGGGAAGATGGGGTTATTCCAATCGGTATCCTGCCACAACCAGGGTTGTTCCCATTTCTTTTCTTGGCGTGTTTTCCATCCGGATTTGCTCCAATAGTCCGGGTTCTGATAGCCGCCATCTTCGATAAAGCGCGCATATTGCCGGTTGGTGACCGGGTATTTGGCAATCCAGTAGTCATAGGGAATATGGCGTTCTTCTTTTTTCTCGCCATACAAAAATTTCCCGGCGGGGACGGGCATAAATTCATCTAAATCATCGGGCAGCCAGCCCAAACGCCCCAGCAACAGCCCGCGCGGCGGCGCAGTTGGGGGTCCGGTTTGGGACTTTGCATGGTCGTAAGCAGGGCTTGTTCGAGGTGGGTTTTGCTTTTGGGTGGCACGCCCCCGGGCCAGGAATCCAGCACGGCTTCTCCGGCCAACACCACCGCCTGTCCCGGCTCTCCGGGCTGCTCATCGGCCAGCGTTTCCGCTACTTCGCCTGCTACCGAATCCAATTGCTGGATGATCCCCAAATAACTGACCGTCAATAAGGCCACTTCGCGCCAGGGCTGTTCGCCCACGTGCGGGGCAATTTGGGCAACAATCGGGCGGCAGTCCCCCTGCCCGCCCAGGGCAATCGCCACAGCGGCTAGATATTCTTCAAAAGTCAGGTGGATGAAGCCATATTCGCCGGGGCCGCGCTCCAGCAGCAGGGCGGCGTGTTCGCGTACATCTTCCAAAAACTGGCGGGCGGCGGCTTCGGGCTGTTGCTCTCCCCGCTCCCGGTAGAGTTCTTCCAGCTTGCGGCGCAGGTCTTCACGTTTGACCAACCCCACCCCGGCGCTGACCTGGTGCATCCACAGGGCCAGGGGCGCCAATATGCGCAGGGTTTGGACGACGTCGGGATCACGACCGGGGCGCGCCCGCTCAGGCCGCGGGCACGGTTCCAGGTAGAGAGCAGGGTGCGCACGTATTGATCGTAGAGTTCCACCCGGCGTTCGGGCAGGGTCACGCCCTGGCGTTTCATCAGCGCCAGAATGGTGAGTAACAAGGGATTGCAGGCCAGGCGGCGCACGCCGGGGTTGTGCTGGATGGCATCCAACAACTCCTGGCGCTCGCGCTCGGCATCTTTTTGGGCCACGCGGGTGTCGCCCTGGGCCTGGGTTTCGAGGGCCGTCATCCAGCGTTCGACAAAGGCGGCAATTTCAGCATCGTCAAAATCCACCAGGGTGCATTCATTGAGGCCGTCGGCAGTGGGACGCACTTCGCGGTAGCCAATCACCCGGCTGGTGAGCACAAATTTGTTGCCTGAACGGCGGTGGAAGCTGTAAAAGTCGCTGACGCGTTCCACGACGGTGTGGCGCAGACCGAAGTCTTTGACAAGGAACGCGACCGGGGACGTGCCAGGCTGACTTCTAAATGGCGGCGCCGTCCTGCATCGTTAAATGACAGGATTTACCGGCCGGGGATACGCAGCATCCAGCGCACCTGCGGTGCTTGGATGTGCTTCGCGAAGAAGCTATCCCGCAAGGGGATACGCACAAGAAGCTATGGAGAGAATAACTCGAAAACCGATATTATTGTTACGATTATCAGGATTGTTCCTATTGCGGTAAGCGCAGCGAGCGTTCCTATTGTTGTCGATCCAGGAGCCGCCGCGCACCACACGAGTTATTCCGGCACGACCCGAAAGAGCTGTCAGCAACTAGCGATCAGCTTTCTTCATCCAGCGAATGGAATAAATCATCTACATCATCGAATGTTTCGATGTTTTCATCGTCACTATCATCGTTTACAAATTCAACTTCACCATCAACCAGAATATCTTCATCGAGGCACTTCAGCATCCATTGCAGGTATTCACGGAGCGCATCCATCGATTCGCAGGCGGCTTCAACCGGGTCTTGTGTATAGCAAAAAATTGTACCGTCATCATTATAAAACACTTCGTGAATGCCGTATTGCTCTTCATCGTTTTCGAAGGTTTTCTTAATAACTCTATGATTCCAGTGCGACATAACTTTTTCTCCGAATGTGTCACGCTCATTTCGCTGTCTTGATCCAGCCGCCGAGCAGACGCCCAATCTCATCCACCATGCGGCTGACGTGTTCGTACTGACCTGTAGAAAGCAAATCGAAATCGTGACACAGACGCAAGTAACTACGCAATTTTGTCAGGTTGATATTGGCCTGCTGCAACACTGCGCCGGGGTTGCGAAAATTCCCGGCTTCGATAAGCTGCCCCTGAAAGGTCAACGCGGTTTGCTGGATGGCCTGAGCCAGCACAAAACGCTGCTGACGAGGAAATTTTACCGTAACCGGGATCAGCCAGCGCAGCAGGTCATAGGTGCGGGTGAAGATGGGGGATTCGTTCATGCCACCCCCCCTCTGTCCCCCCCGATTCCAGGGGGGATGGGCGCCGCAAGCAAAGAGCGGCGCAGGCCCCAGGTGTTGCCATGTTGGGCGTGGGCGACCCAGCCTTTCACACGGGCATCGAGATCGGCTTTGTTAATTTCACCGCGCACAATTTGACGATAGGCGCGGCGCAAACGCCGAGAGAAGGCCACCCCGCTATAACGCTTCAAGCGCCGGTGGGTGGGATAGATGCGAAAACCCAGAAAAGGGATGCCGGTTAAAACCGGATATACGGTGCTGCGGCCTGCGTGCAGGGTCAGACGCAAGTCAAATAAAAACGCTCGAATGGCATCTTTCCAGGCCCAAAGTTGGGATTTGGAATCCGAGAAAAGCAGAAAGTCATCCACATAGCGCAGATAAGCGCTGGCGCGCAACTGGCGTTTGACGAATTGGTCGAGTTCGTTCAAGTAAACGTTGCCCCAAAACTGCGATGTCAGATTGCCTATCGGAAGCCCCCTTGGGCGGTTGGCGGCAAAAAGCGTATCGCCTGGGAAAAAGACCTGGTCATATTCAGCCGTCAGCACCCCCGCACCGCTATCGAGAATCTGGTTGCAGAGCCATATCACCTGCGGATCGGCGATTTTACGGGCCAGAATCCCCTGCAGAATGGCATGATCAATGCTGGGGAAGAATTGGCGAATATCGCATTGCAAGACGTAGGGATAATTCTTGGTCCAGCCCTGAGCGCGATCCAGCGCTTTATGGGTGCCTTTGCCCAAGCGGTTGGCGTAGCTATCCCCGATGAAAGAGCGCTCGAAAATCGGCTCGATCAGATTGCACAGGGTGTGATGCACTACCCTGTCTCGAAAGGGTGCCGCAGAAATCAGGCGGTGTTTGGGATCGCGGATATAAAACGAGTCATACGCGCCGGGGTGGTAGGTTTGCTTGTTCAATTCTACCTGTAATTGGAACAGGTTGGCTTCCAGATCGTATTCAAAGGCGGCCACCGGCGGCTGACCACGCTTGCCTTTGGCGGCTTTGCGGTAGGCCCAATACAGATTGGTGAACGAGCATAGATTGGGGTAGAGGTTATCGTATTGTTTTGCCATAGTTTTTGCACCAACGCTCAGGTGGGTTGGTGTTGCCAGTTGGCTTAGTGGGCTACGCCTACTTACGCCAGCGCTCCTGCGCTGGCATGGCGAGCGGGCTTAGCGGAGTACGCCTGCACTACGCCAACACTCATGCGTTGGCATGGCGAGCGGGCTTAGCGGAGTACGCCCGCTCGCGCATCGACCCGCCTTCGGCGGGAACGTGTCTTTGAAAATTGGTATTTTGTTTCCAACCAATTTTCACTCAGAACCCAGAACTCAGAAGCTCCCTACGCTGCGCTTCGGGAGTGCTTCGCATCAGAATTCAAAAACAAGAAGCCACCCCTTTGCGCCTGCGGCGCGGCAGGGGCGCTGCGCTCCCTACGGGAGCTTCGCGGGGGAGCGAATAACTCGAAAACCGAACCCATTGACACGAGAATCAGGATCGTACCCGCGAAGGGCCCAAGTGGAACCGCGGGAAGCGCAGCGAGCGTCCCAATAGTCGTCGAACCAGGAGCCGCCGCGCACCACACGAGCTGTTTTCTTATCATCATGCCAATTTAGATTCCACTCCCAAACATTGCCACTCATCTCCAGAATACCATACGGGCTGACCCCTGCCGGAAAAGCACCCAATACATTGGTTGTGCCAAGTCCAGTTTCGCTGGTGTTCGTCTTGGCGGGGTCAAATTCGTCGCCCCAGGGGTAAGCGCGGGAGGGCAATTCGTTGGTGGTCAATGAACTGTCAACAGTGGACAGTGTTCCGCGTTCTGGAACGCGAATCACCGGTTGAGCAGGGATTTGCAAACCGCCGCGGGCGGCTTTTTCCCATTGCGCTTCGGATGGAAGCATTACCGCCCAATCCTGAGGCAATTTGCCTTGTGTCTGCCAGTATTCTGTCAGCCAGCGCGTGAAGGCCAGCGCTTCATACCAGCTCACACCAACGACTGGGTGGTTGAATAAATTGAAGGGTTCACTAAACATCCGAGGCCGTGCTATTGCCTCATTCTCATATCGACCTTTAATTTTTCCATCTTGCCAAACACCATCCTGCTGGGCTTCCGGCCAATAGTGGTCATCGGCATAGCTCCCGGCTTCCATAAATGCGGCATATTGGGTATTGCTGACCGGGTATTGCGCCATCCAGTAAGCGGACAGGTCTACTTCCTGCTCATCTTTGCCTTCACCCATCTTGAACGGCCCGGCAGGGATATGGCAAAAAGGCATCGCATCCAGGCGCATGATTTCGTCACGTTCATCGCCCAGGTGTGCCAAAGTCACTCCGGCGGCGGCACGCTCCGTGGTGGGCAGCAGGCCGCGCTGCACAATGCCGGTCAGCCAGGTACGCACGCGCGCTTGCTTAGGTTGGTTGCGCTCAGAAACCTGTTGGCACAAGGCATTCTCCACCAGTGCCTGTCCAGCCAAATGGGCACCCCACTCATCTTCGGGATGCGTTTCATCGGCGGGCAAATTCCGGTAGCATAAGCCTTCCACCAGCAGCCAGATGGCCGCCGAAGTGCCGCGGGCGGCTTTAGCCCCGGCCAACAGAGCTACTTCGCGCCAACGGTTGGGGTCGTTACGCGCCAAATCGGCTACCAGATCGGGATACTCATGATCGGTCAGGTAGCAAGCGGCCAGATATTCCTGAAAGGTGCGGTGCGGAAAAGTATAGACCCCCACGCCGCGCGAAACCAGCAACCCGGCGCGCTGGCTGATATATTCCACCAGCCGGGCGGGGTTAACATCCGGGTTCTGGCTCAGGCGCATCAAGCCGCCCACCAAATCGCCTTCGGGCACATCGGCGGTGCCGGTTAGATCGGGCTGGTTGGCGTGGGCCTGATAAGCGAGATGATTGAGCAACTCGCGCACCCGGTCGCGGTCTACTTTGAGCCATTCGGCCAGGCTGGGCTGGCGGATGATTTCCACACCCTGGCCATCGCGCACGACTTTGGGGCTTTCCCACCAATCCAGCAGCAAATCCACCGTATCAGCGTAGAGTTCTTCGCGCTTCTCTGGCAGGCTGCCGCCGCGCCAGGCGTGCAGGCTCGCCATCAATGTGAGCAATAAGGGACGTTCAGCTAGCCCGCGCAGGCGGTCGCTACTAAAAATGGCATTCTTGAGCAATTCAGCGCGGCCCTGGGCATCATCACGCTGCAAATCGCGCAGCACGGCGATATGAGCGTACCAGTGGTCTACGAACTGGTGAATTTGCCCGGCATTGAAAGGCGCCAGGATGGTTTCTTTGAAACCGTTCAAACGCCAATCTTGCTTCTGGTAAGCGTAGGTGCGGCTGGTGACAAGAATACGGCATTTGCCGAAGGTGGCGGCAAAATCTTCGACGGTCTGTTTGATCTGCGCCCGACGTTGCTGCGCAGCCGGGACTTCATCCAAACCATCCAACAGGAGCAGGCCGCCGGTTTTGAGCAGTTCTTTCACCAAATGCTTTTCATACTGCCCCAAATTAGCGGCAATCAATTCGGCGGCAATGAAATCCCAGAGATGTTTGGCCGTGGCCGTTTCCCCTACCGGTGGTAAGCCGCGGGCGGCGAAATCACGCAATATTACCCGCACCGGCAGCAGCGCGCCATGATCCCAGGGCTGGGGTTTTGGCTCTTCGGTGTTCTCACGGCGTTGATTTTCGTCCGGGGGCAATGGTGTGGTCAACAAGTTCAAGTTGACGGCCGAATGCCCCAGATTCTCCCCTGCCAAGCACAGGGCGGCAAAATTAACAAAAGTACTTTTGCCACTGCCGGGGTCACCCAGCAACACCAAGCGGTGGTGGCGGTTCAAAAGCTCCAAAGCGGGTAGAAAACGGTCTCCCTGTTCTCGATATTCTTCGCGCGTTAAATGCTCAATCGATTCCGGGCTTAGGGTCAACAACGCGGTATAAACCGCGCTCAGGCTCAGGCGCGCCTCGGCTTCGCTGGCCGCTTTAGGATCAATGCCGGTCAGCGAGAGCTGGTTGGTGCTTTCTATCATACGATTTAGGTAGGCCGTGCGCAGGCTTTCGGGATCGGTGGTTTCTTCTCTGTCCACAAATTGGTTTTCGATGTATTGCTCTGCCTGTACGATCGAATTGCGGTCGCCGGTGATAAGGTTACTGCGCTCGACACTCCCGCCGATTTCCATGCTGCGCTCGCCCAGCGTATTCAGTTGAGCGTTAAGTTCGGCAATTTTTTCTTGCAAAGTTTGGAGAACAATTTCCTGCGCGTCCCCGCTTTTCAAAACATCCAACTGCTGCTGAAGGGTTTCAATTTTGGTTTGAATTTCAGTTGCTTCCATAGTGTCTGCTCCCACAAAGCATTAATAATTGATATGAGTGTATAACAAAACCATCCACCGGGCAAGCGGCGCATAACAAGCCTTATGCGAGGGGTAAGCTCGGCAAATGTTCGCATAAGTGGTGTTTTCTGGGGGCGTAGGGACGAGAAAAGATTTCAGATAATTGCATTTTGAGAATCAACGATGGTACACCAGGGTTATGTTATACTTATCGCACCGTAAGTATAACAAGGAGTTCCGCATGACAACCCTGACCATTTCCCAAAAAGGCTGGGTCGTGATCCCTGCCGAGTTACGCAGAAAATATCAGCTCACACCCGGCACCGAAGTTCAAATCGTGGACTACGGCGGCGTGCTATCCATTGTGCGCCGATTTGATGATCCCATCCAGGCAGGCGCGGGCTTGCTCAACGGCCCCGATTCGCTGACGGACGCTATTATTGAAGAACATCGCCAGAAGCGCCAGCGTGACGTCTGAGAATGTGTTCGTCCTGGATAGCTACGCTCTGCTGGCCTATTTGGGTGCCGAACCAGGCTGGGAGCGCGTCAAAGACCTGCTCATCCAGACCCAAAAT
>CALCSH010000614.1 GCA_937893815.1 uncultured Anaerolineae bacterium
ACCCCCATATATTCCGGCGGACATCTCCGTCATCGGCTTTTTGCAGTAGAGTCACTCATGGATTTCTTAAAGTTGCGCCCGACATGATAATAACTGCAGAGCACGCGGAGATCGCTGAGTCTTTTTGTGCTTTTCTCCGCGCTCGCCCGTGCCCTAGGGTACGGCGACCTCGGCGGCAAAAATGCTTATCCAATTCGACTTTATGAAGCCCTGGGAAATAAACGCCATACTTGACCCGCTATAATGCATCCACTACAATCACTCCATGCCCAGTTCCCCATCCACAACACCGAACATCATCTTCATTAAACTTGGTGGATCACTGATCACCGATAAAACCCAGCCGAGAACGCCTCGGCTGGATGTGATTGCCCGGATGGCGCAAGAAATCCGCGCCGCGTTGGATGCGAACAGCAATTTGCGCATCGTGCTGGGACACGGCTCTGGTTCGTTTGGGCATATACCGGCCAAACACTACGGCACACGTCAGGGTGTAAATTCGCCGGAGGGTTGGCGCGGCTTCGCTGAAGTCTGGCATGAAGCCGCGGCGCTTAACCACATTGTGATGGATGCCCTGCACCAGGTCGGACTCCCGGCGGTGAGTTTTCCTCCCTCAGGCGCCGTCACCGCTTTCCGGGGTTCAGTCACCCACTGGAATTTAAGTCCGCTGCGCGCTGCTTTGGAGGCAGGGCTGCTCCCCGTGGTCTGTGGCGATGTGGTTTTCGATGAAATCCTGGGGGGTACGATCCTTTCCACCGAAGATCTTTTCTCCTATTTGGCTGGAAAACTCAATCCACAGCGTATCCTGCTGGCCGGGCTGGATGCCGGGGTCTGGGCCGATTATCCGCACTGCGAGCAACTTATTCCAAAAATCGACCCACAAAACTGGGCGATGATTGCTCCAGCCCTGAGCGGCTCGGCAGCTACGGATGTAACCGGCGGCATGGCAGGTAAAGTCGATTTAATGCTGAAACTGGTCGCACAATTCCCTGGGCTTGAAGTTTTCATCTTCAGCGGGGAGCGACCGGGCAACTTGCAAGCAGCATTGCTGGGCGAAGCGCTGGGCACGAATATCACGGCAATACCTGCAAAGTAATTCAACCAATATTGCGGAAAGAAATAAAACCGATGTTTTTCAAGCCCCGCACCACAATCCCCAAACGCTATAAACTTCTGGTGGCTATCGCTCGCATTCTGCGCCCTGAAATTATGGATATGCCTATCGAGCGCCAGATTGCCGCGGTTGGCGACCTGATTTCATTTCTCTACACGTTTCCACTGGCAATCGGGGGATTTATCTGGCTGCTAAAGGCTAGCGAATGGCAAATCGTGCAAAAACATACCGGAGAGATACTGCTTCAGGCAGGATTATTTCTGGTCTTCAATTATCTGCGCTTTTTCCTGATCGTGGAATTGCGCGCCAATCGCTACGGCAGTTCCGATGGTTCGCTGGCAGGGATTATCTTGTGGTCGGGCATTCTGCTCTTTGGGCCAACGCTGCTCTGGCTGGCGATTTTGGGCACGATTTTCGAATTCTGGAGTAACTGGCGCACCGCTGTCGCGAAAACAACGCGTTGGAGCCAGCTCCGCAATCTAGCCCTTAATATCGCCGGGAATACCATCGTCCCCCTGACGGCCTTCACAATCTATCGATGGTACGGCGGCGCATTTCCGCTAACTACGCTCTCCCCCGAAAGCGTGCTGCACGCCTTCGAATTGCTGGCGCTCAACTTCGCCCTGCTCCTGATGCTATGGAGCGGATACCTGATCTATGGAGTCTGGTCGCAGCGCGTGCTGGCAGGCTCCGATCAGGTCAACCCGGTTCTGAAATTTTTCTTCCTTGCAATGGGACTGCCGCATATGGCACACCCTTTTGCAATTCTCACTGCTGGATTGTATGCCCAGAGTGGCATTCTGGTGTACCTGTTTTTCGTCAGCGGTTTGCTGATCGTGGCCTATCTGACACGCCAACTGAGTTGGTCGGGCGAAAGCAGCCGCCAACAATCCAGAATGCTGCAAAATCTGGAGCTGTTGAGCCGCGCCATTATCAATGCTCCGCCAAGTACAGAGAATCTGCCCGCTATTCTAGAAGAGCATCTTCCCAATATGTTCCCCGCTGGCCGTTATGCCATCTGGATTTTTCCAGAAGACATCCTGGTGAAATTCCCAGAAGATTGGCATCCCGATTTGGCGTCAATCTGGCCCTGGCTGCTCGACAAAAATCAGGGGGAAGTATTCATCGCTCAGGATATGTTGCCCTGGCAAGAAGAGCCAGATCAACACAACCCGATGGTGATCTCACCGATCACGGAGGGCGAATCGGGACAAACCTTTGGGGGTGTTTATCTGGAACTCTATGCGTTAGCCCAACCCTGGGATCGTGAAGCGCTGCAAAATCTTTGCCCGGCTGTACAGGCCTTGGGTGCGCAAGTCGCTTCCGCGATTCATCAGGTCAGTGTTTATGAACAATCGTTGGAATATCAGCGCGTGCGCGAAGAATTGAAATTGGCCGGTCAAATTCAATCGAGTCTGCTGCCCATCGTTTTTCCCAAAATGCCGGGCTGGCAACTTTCTGTCACCCTGGCTCCCGCCGGAGAAACATCTGGTGACTTTTTTGATGTTATTCCCCTCAAAGGAGAGCGTGTGGGCATTGTCCTGGCCGACGTGCTCGATAAAGGCATTGGCCCAGCGTTATATATGGCCCTGAGTCGCACCCTGAT
>CALCSH010000615.1 GCA_937893815.1 uncultured Anaerolineae bacterium
AAATGGTGAATGTTTTGAATGAAGGCTTTTGTAGAGGCAAGCGCTGCTTTTTTGGTGAGATTTCCATTTTGAGATTTGGCGTCTTTCACCTTATCTCTGGCAAGGGCCTCCTGAAGTACGGCCACCAGGGGGCCGTTGCCCGAGAGAAAGACAGCGTGTTCTTGTTCGGCACAATGGTGACGTTCATTTGCAATATTTAGCCCCGCCAACGTTTTCCCCGCACCAGGAACTCCTGTCACAAAGCAGATCGCTTTTTTGTGATTTTGTTTAGCATCCTCAATGATTTGAGAGAGCCGGTTGGATGTTTCATGGAGGTTGATTGCGCCGGAATCGGAGCGAGAAATTTCTTTAACACTGTGCCCCTTGTATAAAGCCTGTGCAGCTTCAATAATAGTGGGCGTTGGAGAGTATATCGAATTTTCCCACTGGTTGGGATCAAAAGGAGAACCGAAGGCCTCCTGTAGAAGAAGCGATAGAACAGAGGCAAGGGATTCCGCGTTTGCAAAGAGTGGTTCGAAGACCATATCCTCATATTGGACGAGTCGGTTTTCTTTGGCGGGAGCATCGGACGCAAGAACAATAGGGAGAATTTTTCGGTGATGGCTTCCAGCCTGGAAGTTTTTTAAATCGAGGGCGTAATCTAAAACCTGTTCTGTTGCATGCGCGGTATAGGCGGTGGCATTTTGTTTGAATTCAATGGGAATTACCAGGCCGGATAGAAGCAAAATAGCATCAACACGCTTGCCCATTCGCGGGATGGCATATTCGAGAAGCAAATGCCCTTGTCGGAAATTGTGAAGAGATACTTTCAGCAAACGAATTAAGGCGAGCCAGGAATCGCGCTGGGTTCCTTCCAGTGCAAATTCATGCGCCCGAGTGAGCTCGCCCAGAATAGAGTTTTCATCCGTGATGAAAAACGAATCAATACTGCTGGAGTAATAAGATCGCTTCATGCCTGCTCCCTACGCTTTGGTTCGGTATTTACGGTAGTCGATTTGGAGCTGTTTGATGCGGTAGCCGAGGATGCGCTGGGTGGTTTTGAGTTCGCGCGCGGCGCCGGAGACATTGCCGCTGGTGCGCTTGAGCGCGTCGACGATGATGTCGCGTTCGAACAGTGCGACGCGGTCGACGAGGGCGCCCTG
>CALCSH010000616.1 GCA_937893815.1 uncultured Anaerolineae bacterium
TCAACAGTTATTTCTGGATGATAAGGATATTGAATTGATGCGCGGCAAAAGAATTCTGCTCATCGACGATGTGATCAGCACTGGATCAACCCTTCAGGGGATGCGCACCATCGTGGGAAAAGCCGCTGGTGAAGTGGCTGGCATGGCAGCGATTTTGACTGAAGGTGATCAAGATCAATGGGCGGATATCGTGTCTTTAGGGCATTTACCTCTTTTCACAGAATAACAAAAATGTGCGCCGTCAAACGATGATGACTTTTAAGGAACTGCATAATCGCTATACACATCCAACTATATTGGATGAATAAGGAGAAACACAATGAGTACATTTGAACTAACCTATGCCACTATGTTCAATCCGCCCGAGGAGTTGCATACCCGCTTCGACGCGGCGCTGAAACTCGTCAATGGCAGCCTGGGCAAAGAATATGGTATGTTGATAAACGGTGAAGAATGCTTCTCAGACCACAAATTCAAAAGCACCAGCCCAATAAACACAAAACAGGTTTTAGGCGTCTTCCAAACCGGAACCGCACAAAATGCCAACGATGCCATCGCAGCTGCTCGTGCCGCCTTCCCGGTGTGGAGTCGTACCCCGTGGCAAGAACGCGTGCGCCTGCTGCGAAAAGCGGCCGCCCTGATGGACGAACGCATCTTCGAAATCGCTGCAGCCACCTCGCTGGAAGTTGGCAAAAACCGCATGGAAGCCCTCGGCGATGTAGCTGAAACCCCGGCGCTGATTCGCTACTCTTGTGACGAGGTGGAGCGTAATCAAGGCTTCAAGGTTAAGATGGGGCAAGATCCGCTGGTAGGCTATACCGCCACAAACTATTCCGTTCTCAAACCCTATGGCGTGTGGCTGGTCATCAGCCCCTTCAACTTCCCCGCCGCGCTGACTGGTGGCCCTACCGGGGCAGCGTTGGTAGCCGGAAATACCGTCGTAATGAAACCCGCCACCGACACCCCCTGGGTGGTACGCCTGCTGGCCGAGTGCTTTGTAGCGGCCGGGCTGCCGAAGGGCGCCGTCAATTTTGTCACCGGATCGGGCAGCGTGCTGGGCAAAGCCCTGGTAGAAAACCCCGAAATTGACGGACTGACGTTTACTGGCTCCTACGATGTCGGCATGGGCATTTACCGCCAGTTCGCAGAGGGCAGATACGTCCGCCCCGCCATTCTGGAGCTTGGTGGAAAAAATCCGGCTATTGTATCCAAGCACGGCGATGTGGAACGCGCGGCCCTGGGCATCGTACGCTCGGCGTTTGGCCTTCAGGGGCAAAAATGTTCGGCTTGCTCGCGCGTTTTCGTAGAAGCCGAACGCTACGAGCAGGTCGTCGCCCGCGTCGTGGAACTCACCCAAAAGCTGAACATCGGTAATCCCACCGATCGATCCGTCTACCTGGGGCCGGTGGTCAATGCTTCGGCATATCGCGATTACCAGAATTTCACCAAGGAACTCAAAGAAGCTGGAACGATCCTCACCGGTGGAGAAATTCTCACCGAGGGTGAATTCGCCGAAGGCTATTTCTGCCAGCCGACCATTGTCACCGATGTGCCCATTGAGCACCGTCTCTGGAAACAGGAAATGTTCCTGCCCATCACAATGATCCACAAAGTTGCCAATCTAGATGAAGCCATGCAACTCGCCAACGATGTCGATTACGGGCTGACCTCGGGTTTCTACGGCTCCAAAGAAGAAGCGCAATGGTTCTTCGATAACACCCAGGCAGGCGTCAACTACGCCAATCGTCCGCAAGGTGCCACTACCGGCGCATGGCCGGGATACCAACCCTTTGGTGGCTGGAAAGGCTCCGGCTCCAGCGGGAAGAACGCTGGCGGGCACTATTACGTACAGATGTACATGCACGAGCAAATCCAGACCACGATTGACTAATCAGCACTAGTACTGCGCCATTAGGGATCTGTTCCCTGATCCCTAATGGCCAATTTTCGTTCCGTATGCAGAAACAAATTGGTATTTTTTTTATCATCTTGGGCATCTTCGCTCTGATTTTGTTTTGGCTCTCGCTCCAAGCAGGGCAAAGCCTGTTGCGTTTGCTGCTCTTTGGGATTGGCTCAACAACGTTAGGTGTGATCATCTGGTCACGAGGCCGCCAAAAAACAGGCGAAGGAAAATACTTTCGTACATGGCGCAGGTTATTCTCACGTAAAGCCAAATAGCATAGTCTACGGCTAACACCCAGAGAAAATACTCTGGGTGTTTTGATTTTCTGGTACACTCAGGGGCATTGAAACCCGCCTGGTTCCACGAAAGGAAATCTATGAAAAAACGTAATATCTTCGCCCGCATTTTCACATCCCCCAATGAGCCACGCCTGCGCGCCGGATGGCGGCTGTTGCTGCAAACCATTCTTATGGCGATTATCAGTATTGGCCTGAGTATGGGCCTGCTCTTGTTGCCCTCGCTTTTCAGTCTGGTGGGAAATCAATTGCTGGTGACACAAATTGCCCAACTGATTGCTTTCACGCTATCCATTTACCTGGCGCGGCGATTTCTTGACCGTCGCAGTTTCGGTAGTTTGGGCGTGAAAATTGACAAGCGTGCCCTGATGCATATTCTGACCGGGATTGGCATCGCCGGACTTATGATGGGGCTGATCTTCGCCCTGGAGAGCGCCTTCGGCTGGATTACGCTCGAAGGGTTCGCCTGGGATTATATGTCGGCGACGGCGGTTCTGCGCAATGCCCTGGGCATCTTCGTGGTTTTCATCTTGGTGGGCTGGAACGAAGAACTGCTCAGCCGCGGCTATCATCTTCAAACCATTGCCAGCGGCATCAACCTCACCTGGGGCATTATCATTTCCTCTGCCGTATTCGGGCTACTGCATCTGGGAAACCCCAATGCCACCTGGGTTAGCGCGTTGGGCATCTTTTTGGCGGGCGTTTTTCTGGCCTACGGGTATGCTCGTACTGGTCAATTGTGGCTTTCGATCGGCTTGCATATCGGTTGGAATTATTTCGAGGGCGTGGTTTTCGGCTTTCCCGTCAGTGGACTGGATATCTTCAACCTGGCCTATATCACCATCGATGGCCCCATCCTCATCACCGGCGGCGCATTCGGCCCCGAAGCCGGGTTGATTGTGCTGCCAGGGCTGGCGCTTGGCGCAGCGCTCATTTGGCTCTATACGCGTGACAAGTTACCAAGTTTAAAGGATTAATAGGGTAGCGGGTGTTAATATTCAACTTGACAACCTTCAAACCTGCGAACATTCCAACGGGAAAAACATGAACTTTCTCCTCGCTTTCACACCTATCGCTATCATCCTCGCCCTGATGGTCGGCCTGCGTTGGGGCGCATCCCGTGCCGGAGCCGCCGGGTATCTCTCGGCATTGATTATTGCCATTTTCGCCTTTGGTTCCGGAGCACAATTGCTCGCGGTAGCCCACGCCAAAGCCCTGCTGCTGACGATTGATGTGCTGTTGGTGATCTGGGCAGCCTTTCTGCTCTTCCGCATTGTCGATGAAGCCGGAGCGATCAAAATTATCGGACAGGCGCTGCCTCACCTCACCGCCGACCGCGGCATGCAAGCCTTGCTCATCGGTTGGGTCTTCGCATCCTTCTTGCAAGGCGTGGGAGGATTCGGCGTGCCGGTAGCGGTGATCGCTCCGATTCTGGTCGGATTGGGATTCCCCCCACTCTCCGCTGTCGTCATCCCCTCGGTAGGACATTCCTGGGCGGTCACCTTCGGCTCGCTGGGGTCTTCCTTCAATGCCATGATGGCCGCCACCGGCCTCGACTGGCCTTTTTTAGCTGGCGACGCGGCACTCTTTTTAGGCATTGCTGGAATCGGAGTCGGCTTTCTCGTGGCTCACGCCGCCGGGGGTATGGCATCTGTGCGACGGCTGGCGCTGCCCGTGCTGGTGTTTGGCATCTTCATGGGTACCGGGCAATACCTCGCCGCCACCGCCGGTTTGTGGAATATCGGCTCATTTCTGGGCAGTCTCGCCGGGTTGCTGGTAGCCTGGCCGCTGGCGCGTCGTTTTCATGGGGAGCAAGAAAATAACGGTGAGTTAGATATGCGCACAGTCGGTATCGCTATCTCAGGTTATATTGCCTTGATTGCTATCACCCTGGGGATTCAACTCATCCCCGCTATCCGAAACGCCCTCGGTGGCCTGCGTCTGCATTTGGATTTTGGTGCGGTGAGTACATCCCTGGGGTTCACCACCCCGGCGGAGGGCGGGCGCGATATTCCTATCTTCCGTCACGCCGGAATGATCTTGTTATACGCATCGATTTGTGCTTTTTTGATCTATAAGCGAGCCGGATGGTATCGCCCTGGGGCCGTTAAAACAATTATCGGTGGGACGATCAAGAAGGTGATGTCCTCCAGCGTGGGGATTGCTTCGATGGTGGCGATGGCCGTAGTGATGCAGCACGCCGGAATGACCGAAACCCTGGCCAACGGACTCGCCGAAGGTGTGGGTGCGGCTTTCCCGGCAGTTGCCCCGTGGATTGGGGCGCTGGGCGCTTTTATGACCGGCAGCAACACCAACTCAAATGTGGTATTCGCCGCCCTGCAAATGCGCACCGCCGAATTGCTGGGCTTGAGTGTGGCGATTATTCTTGCTGCACAAACCTCCGGTGCGGCGCTCGGCTCGGTGATTGCACCGACGAAAATTGTTGTAGGAGCCAGCACCGGCGGCATGGCCGGACGGGAAGGCGAAATTATGCGTAAAATGCTGGTCTATACCGGCCTGCTGATTACCCTGATGAGTCTGTTGGCGGTGATTGGGATTGCTGCATTTTAATTCACCACGAAGGCGCAAAGACACAAATTATTTTGGTTCTATAGGAATTCCCGTGGTAGTTATCCGCATTTTGGGGTTTCTCGTGGCAATTCCCAAAGAGCCAGTATTTTTTGTGCCTTTGTGTCCTTGTGATTAGCCTTTTTGTATCAAGGAGAAACTATGGGAACAACTGAAGACTACACCAAAATTCGGCGCAAAGATCGCGCTACAGACGATGCCTGGATCAAGGCATTTTTAGCACGCGCCGAGTTTGGCACAATGGCAACTGTCCAGGGCGACCAACCTTTTCTGGTCACACGCAACTTTGTCTACGATGCCGACAAGCACGCTATTTATATGCACGGTGCGAAGAAAGGCCGCACTTTTGAGAATGTCAACGAAGCCCCCAAAATTTGCTTTTCGGCCAGCGAAGCAGGTCGCCTGCTGCCCGACGAACGCGCCATGGAGTTCAGCACCGAATTCTCCGGGGTGGTCGCTTTTGGGCGTGTGCACGTGGTAGAAAGTGTGGATGAAGCCAAACACGGCCTGTTGCTGCTTTGTAAAAAATACTATCCGCACCTAACTCCCGATGTGGATTATGAAACAGCCACCGACACCGATTTGAAGGTTACAGCTGTTCTACGCATCGACATTGAAAGCTGGAGCGGCAAAGCCAAAAAAGTCGCCGATGATTTCCCCGGGGCATTCTACTTTAAGGATGTTGTTGTTTAAGAATAGAAAAACCACAGAGACACAAAGACCACGGAGTTTTCTCTGAGAAGAACACATGTTAACTTGGATACGAAAACACAAATTTGAATTCCACCTGACGGCTTTTCTGCTGATGGTGATTCCCGCGGCGGGGATGATATTCTCAGTCCGTAGCGCCGCTGACGCGCTGACCTGGGGTTGGCTAATTTTGTTCGTTGTGGGGAATCTGCTGGCGATGGTGATTAAGTAGTTGCAGGGTTTTCACCGCAGAGTACGCGGTACCCTAAAGGGCACGGGCGAACGCAGAGTTTTGATACATTTCTCTTTTCTCCGCGTATTTTGCGCTCACTGCGATTATTTTTTCTCTCAGCCCAAAGTCCGAGGCGAAGTTCCGCCCCGGGGCCGATGCCCCCACCCACTTTTACAGGTATGCTTGGGGCAAATGAACTGCAGAATGATAAATGCTGAATTCAGAATTTACATTCATCATTCTGCACTCTGCATTCTACATTTCGCCCAGGAGGCTCTCATGTTCACAAAAATGAAAATCATTACCATCCTAACCACCTTACTGGCACTTTTTAGCAGCCTGGCCTGTGTAACCGTCACCCGCGCCCTGGGTATCGAGAACGGGCCTGCTGTACCAGTTGCCGCCGATAACGCATCCGACAAGCGACAAGGCCCCGATGACGCGGGCGATTACGAGTATGACGATGAAGGTCGTCCGGTATTGAGTGGAAGTGAAGAAACTCTCGATACCGAACATTTCCGGCTGCACTATACCTTTGATGGGCAAGATGCGGCCGCATCGGCCAGCTATGTCGATGAAGTCGCCCAGGCGCTGGAGCATGTCTGGCAGGTCGAGATTGAGCAATTTGGCTGGGCTGCCCCGCCACCCGATGAGGGCATCGGCGGCGATGACCGTTATGATGTCTATTTGCAAGAAATTCTCTGGGATGGCACATTTGGCTACGTAGAAGGCGGCGAAGATTCACGCTACCGGGGTGCAGGTCAGGTGGGCGACACTCGCAATGCTCGCAATGCTCGCACCACCTCAGCCCTCAAAGAGCGTGCTTCGGCATCATTTATGGTTCTCGACAACGACTACGCCGACACCGAAGACCTCGTCACGGCAGATTACACCATCCTCGATATGATGCGTTCAACCGTGGCCCACGAGTTCAACCACGCCCTGCAATTTGGTTACGACGGCGAAGAACCCGCCGATTGGCTGTGGGAAGCCACATCCACCTGGATGCAAGACGAAGTCTATGATGACATCAATGATGGCATCGAAGACGCCTATGCGGTATTCAAATCGCCCGACTCTTGCCAACTGGCCTACGGCGGCGAAGCGCGCGTCGAAGACGAAAATCACTGGTATGGTGAATGGATTTTCCTGCGCTACATCTCCGAGCAATATGGCCACGCCACCGTACGTGCCATCTGGGAGCAGGCCACCACGCTGGACGGTTATGATGCCATAGAAGCCGCACTCAACGCCGCGGGGACATCGCTGGAAGAAACCCTGCGCAGCTACACCATTGCTTTACTCACACGCGACTTTGAAGAAGGCGATACCTACCCCGTGCTGCGTCTGGAAGGGGAAGCCAGCACCGGCACATTTACGCCCCTCGATGGTGTCGGGCAGATGGCTGCTGACTATATCGAAATTCTCGCCGAGGGCGTGGTCACAATCGCCGTTGACGATGAATATTTCACTCCGCTGCTGGTCGGTATTTCCGGCAAACAGGCGAGTGTCTTCGAGTTCAATGGCACACAGGCCAGCGCAGATGCCAGCGCCTTCGAGCATCTCTACCTGATTGCAATCAACCCTGATCAGGCCGTAGACGAATACGACTGCTATTTCAGCGAATACAGCGTGGAGGTGAGCTCCGCAGGCAGCGCTCAAACCGCTGTTGAAACTCTATCGGCTGCCAATTTTTCTGCCCCCGCAGTCGAAGAACTCATGGACCCGGATGAATATTGGGCGGATGAATCCGGCAACAACCCGGCCATTGAAGCCCCCGCCGACTTTATCCCTGGCTATCTGCCCACGGGCTATGAATTCTACGAAGCCTATATGATGACCGCCGATGACTATGGCGAAGATGCCATCTGGTATGTTCCCGACGGCAGATCCGCCAGTGTGGTTGATTTCTACGGCCCCGGCGATGATGATTATATATCCGTCAGCGCTGCCAATAACCCTTACACCTCGCTCGATGAGTACCTCACCGACGCCGATTGGGAGCCTTTCGATGATGAATGGTACGATTTCAACGGCGTGGAAGTCATCATCGAAGATGCCAGCGACGAATACGGCCCCTTCAGCTACGCCACCTACCTCCTCGGCGACCAGTTCATCGTCGTGGAAGGCAATATCGGCGTGGACGAAATGGCGCAAGTTGTCGAAAGTTTGTTGAAGTAAATACCGCCCTCACCCTGGCCTTCGCTTTGCTCATGCCCGTCCCTCTCCCATTTTGGGAGAGGGATAGATTCGAGCGTAGCGAGAATCAGGGTGAGGGCACGCTCCCTAAACTATGCAAACCAAACTCACCCGCTCGCATCTCGCCGTAACACTGATCTCTGTCGTCATTTTGGCGGCGTTGATTGCAGCGGGCTACCTCGTCTACCTGCAAACCGATCTCCCCGCACAGTGGGCCGGTGATGAAGCCTGGGCAATTGCCGATGAAATCGCCTGGGAACTCGATGACGCCCCCCTGACCACTGCATTTGCCGAACGATATATTGAGGATGTGGGATTTGTTCCGATTGCCGAGTTTTGGGATGAGAACAGCCTGTACTATGAAGACTGGATCATCATTCTGGATGCGGCGGGGGGCGTGATTGCCAGTAACGATACCTGGCGCTACCCCCCAGGGAAATCGCCCGACCTAAGCCAACTCCCGGGGTTGGATGCCGAACTCTTTGCGCGTGCTACCCCCCAGGCCAATGCCGATGATCTGGTAGCCTACGCCGTCGTCGGGGAAGACCATATCGGGCAGGCAGCTATCATCGCCTTGGATGGTATTCATCTCGGTTGGGTGTACTATCGCATCGGAGGCATAGGCGCACCCTACACCTCCGGTGAAACGCTGGCCGCTCTGGCGGTGGTGATTCTCGGCTCAGGGCTGATTGCGGTCATCGTTTCAGGTTTTATTGGCAGGCGTCTGGCGCATACGTTCAGCCGCCGCTTGCTCCGCCTGAGTCAGGCCAGTTCGGCATTGGCCGCTGGCGATTTAAGTAGCCGCATAAACATCGAGGGAGATGATGAAATTACCCAGGTGAGCGAACAATTCAATCACATGGCCGACCAGATTGGCACACAGATGCACGATTTACGTTCACTGGCCGAGCGAAACGCCATGCTTGCCGAAGAAGCGCGTGCCCTGGCCGCTGTGGAAGAGCGCAGCCGATTGGCGCGTGAGTTACACGATGCTGTCAAACAACAAATTTTCGCCCTCAGCCTGACCGCCAATTCGATCCGCCAGTTACTGAGCAAAGATACCAACCGGGCCACGGAGCGGCTGGCGCAACTCGAACAGCAGGCGCGCGATATTCATCTCGAAATGGATGCGATCATAAAACAGTTGCGTCCCGCTTCGTTGGGCGACCGGGGATTGGCCTCCGCTTTGGGGCAGTTGACTGCCAAATGGCAGGATCAACACCAAATTCCAGTTTCGCTGCGCGTGCAAGGGGAACGCGAACTCCCCCTGAGCGTGGAACAGGCCCTTTTCCGCATTTCCCAGGAAGCCTTAAATAATATCGCCAAACACGCCCAGGCAAAGCAAGTGAAGATTGTGCTGATCTATGCGTCCGACGAGATTCGATTGCAAATTGAGGATGATGGTATCGGGTTTAACCTTGCCGAGATGGACGATTTCGGCTCGCTGGGGCTGCACGGTATGCGGGCACGGGCTGATGAGATTCGGGCCAAATTTGAAATAAAAAGTACACCCGGGCAAGGTTGTTGCATCGACGTAACCGTAAGCAGCGATGACGAGTAGCGATTTTACGACAACTGTGGGTACCCATTTTGATCATTCTTGGGGTCTCTGGGAATCCCCGTAGTAGTTGTCCAGATTTCTCACGGCAGTTCCTAAAGACCCCATTCTTGAAGTTCTTTGCATTTAGTGCTATAGTTTATTCGTCAAATAAACTGTACAGGTGCAGGCACACTTCATGAATTCCATTCAAGTCAACACCTCACTTTATGGCCCTCTTGCGCAGTATGCGGGAGGAAAATATATTGCCCAAAAAAGCGTTGAACTCAAAGACAATGCCTCCATACGGGATTTGATGGATTATTTTGGGATTCCCTACGATCAAAAAAGCTATTTGTTTATTAACGCAGTCCTTTGTGATATGCCCGGTCTTTTGGCATCTTTGGATGAGCCATTGAAAGATGGCGACCGTGTAGGCATCTTCTCTCTTCAGCACATGTGGCCGTACCAATACCGGGATGGAATCCGAATGTCGGAAACCCTCACCGAAACCTTGCGAGAACACGGCACGATGCATAATGTCTATTAAGTTAGCCTAATTACCACAAAAAAGGAGAGTACAGTGGCCAAACAAATTCTTCGTATCAATATGAGTGCGCTCAAAGCTACCTATGAGCCAATCCCTGAAAAATGGGTGCGCTGGGGTGGGCGTGGGCTGACCTCCGCCATCGTCTTTGACGAGGTTGATCCCACCTGCCACCCACTAGGACCAAATAATAAACTCGTCATCGCACCAGGTTGGGTTTCTGGCAGTCCGGCAGCGCCCAGCAGCGGGCGTACCTCCTTCGGCGGCAAGAGTCCCCTGACGGGCGGCATTAAAGAAGCCAATTCCGGCGGCCTTTCCAGCCAAAAAATTGCCAAACTTGGCCTCGCTGCCATCATTCTTGAGGGCATGCCCAAAGACGGCAAATGGTATGAAATTTTCATCAATAAGGACGGCGTCCAATTTGAAGATGCCGCCGATTTGGTGGGCAAGGGCATGTACGAAGTTGATAAACTCATGTGGGCGAAATATTCCAACAAACCCGCTGTGATTGGTATTGGACCGGTTGGTGAAATGAAACTCTCCAACGCCGGTGTTTCCGTCAACGATCCCGAAAATGAACCCGGCCGTTACGCCGGGCGCGGCGGACTCGGTGCGGTGATGGGTGCACGCGGCGTCAAAGTGATGGTTGTAGACGACACCGGCGGCCCCGGGGTGGAGCTTGCCAATAAAGAACTCTTCACCGAAGGGCGTAAGAAACTCACTGCCGCCATCCAGGCCCACGACCTGACCAAGAAAGACGGTGGATTGTGGACATTTGGCACCAACGTTTTGATGAATATCATCAACGAAGCGGGCGGCTTGCCCACGCGTGGTTTTAGCTCCGGTCAATTTGAAGGCGCGGCGAAGATCTCAGGCGAGGCCGTTGTGGAAAATATTGAAGCACGCGGCGGCGTTGGCACCAAGCATCACGCCTGCCATCCCGGCTGCATTATGCAATGCTCCAGCATTTACCCGCACGAAGACGGTACCGCCTTTGTTTCCGTCATCGAATATGAGACCTCCTGGTCGCTGGGTGCCAACTGCGGCATTGACGATATCGAATATATTGCCCAGGCCACCTGGGAATGCAACGACATCGGCCTGGATACCATCGAAGCCGGAAACGCAATTGCAATTGCGATGGAAGGCGGCTATCTTGAATTTGGTGACAAAGCAGGCGCACTAAAAACCTTTGACGATATCCGCCAGGGCACTCCCATGGGGCGCATTATGGGCCAGGGTACCGAAGCCACGGCCAAGGCCTTGGGCGTCTTCCGGGTTCCCACCGTTAAGGGGCAGGCCATGCCCGCCTATGAGCCGCGTGCCATCAAAGGCATCGGCGTGACCTATGCCACCACTCCAATGGGCGCAGACCACACCTCCGGCTACACTATCGCCCCTGAAATTGCAGGCGTGGGCGGCAAAGTGGATCCGCTCGACAATACCGATAAAGCCGGGCTTTCGCTCACCTTCCAGGCGGCGACGGCCTTTATCGACAGCACCGGCTACTGCCTCTTCATCGCCTTCCCGATCCTCGATATTGCGGAAGGTTGGGCAGGTATGGCGGAATCGGTTGCAGGCGTGACCGGGATTGAGATGACTGGCGATGATGTGATTTCAATAGGCAAAGAGATTCTCAAGATGGAGCGTCTTTTCAACGAGGCGGCTGGCTTTACTTCTGCCGATGATCGTCTGCCCGAATTCATGCGGGAAGAGGAACTGCCGCCGCACAACGTCAAGTGGACCATGAGCAACGAAGATTTAGATCAAGTTTACGCCTGGGTGCACGAAGAAGCATAAATCAAGATTTTGCAAAGATGCTCACGCAAAAACGCGTGAGCATCTTTTTGTTTAACAATATCGATAAGCTTCGATCCAAAGTGGACCCAAAAGAAAGCATTCGCCTGAGCAATTGCGTTTAACGTATGACTCTACTGCAAAAACCCTTCACCGCTGAGAACGCGGAGAGCGCAGAGTTTAAAAAGTGCGAAATTAGCAGAAAAGAAGCCATTATTCTGCGAAATCGTCAAAAAAAATCTCGGCGTTCTCTGCGCACTCTGCGGTGAAAATGTCTTTTTGCAGCGGAGTCACGTATAATATAGGGGCAATGTGTATTGGAATAGTACTTGGACCCTCTCTTCCATCTCACATAAACCATCGAACCATTTTAGAGGTGCCCTATGAAAGTTGAAGTTCGTGTTTTTGCAACCCTCCGAAAATATCTGCCCGAACTTGGCATCGGCGAACCGAAGATTCTCGAACTTCCCGAAGGGACAAACTTCGCCGAGTTGCGAGATCAGCTTGAACTGCCCGCGGCGGAAGTCAAAATTATAATGCGCAATGGCTTGCAAACTGAACTCAATGAGATCATCGCCAATGGCGATCGTATTGCCTATATCCCGGCTGTGGCGGGGGGATAAACCAGATGGCAATTTTCCAACATCTGCTATGGGGCTTCGAGTTGACGTACCCCGATGGTTGGGCGCATCAATCCAACGCCGATGCCGACGGATTCGCTAAAAATGCCCTGGCCTTCGAGACAGATGACACCGGTGAACTGGCTGCACACCTGCTCGTGCGCGGCGAATGGAATGGACACCGTGAACCGATTGCCCCGCTCTGGAACCAGCATATTACCAAACTTGCCATCATGCTGGGCGCAAAAAAACTCGGCTCGGCCCCTTTCAGTATGGGCGCCGCCAACGGGTTTGAAGCCGAAATTCAACTCCCCAAACGTCAGGAGCGCCGCTTGTGGGCGGGCATCCTGGCACGCGATACGCTCATTCTCCACTTTTTAGTGTCGCATCTTAAACAGGAGCGGGCAGATTTTGAGCCACAGGCCACGCAAATTATTGCCAGCTTGCGCTTCGTCGAGCACATCAACAATTTGACTACCAACGAAGCCGGTTTTCCCCTGCCACCCGCCTACAAACCGGTTGACCCCGCCACACTGGTGCCTGATGCTCAAGAAAATGGAAGCTGGCAAGCCTATGACGGCAAGAGTGATATCGGTGCGCTGCAAGCTTTTTACTACCGCGAGCTGCCGCATCACGAATGGGAAATCAGCGAATTTATCCCCTATCCCAACCAGGTGAACATCCATTTTTCCCGCTTGCGCATCCACAAAGGGGCCTTTACCGCGACGTTAGGCATCCTTCCTGGCGAAGAAAAAAAACCAGCGGGCAAAATAATACTCAAATATGAGTAACCGGTTTTCTCATAAAGGCTCAAACAAACGCCTGCGCAGCCATAATTTCCGCAAGCAGGAAGGAGCATAAAACCATGATAAAAATTCACCTGTACGGAAAATTGCGCCGTTATGCGCCCAACCCCAGCCCATCGGGTAACAGTATCATCGAAATTGAGTCCATCGAAAACGAAACCCTGCAAATGCTGCTCATCCGCCTCGGCATCAACCCGAATGAACTCTACACCATTTTCATCAATTCCAAATTGCTCACCTCACGCACAAAAATGGCGCAATTCCTGGGTTACCAGCAAGTATGCGAAGAAAATTGCCAGGGCTGGGATTTGACCGTCGTCTTGCAAGATAATGATCGTCTGGGATTCTTTGGTCCCGACATGCCCGCTCTGGTCGCGTGACCGATATGGGAAAAAGCAAATATGCTGACGGATAAGATTAGTGTACTGATCGTGGATGACCACCCGATTGTGCGCCAGGGCTTGCGCCAATTGTTGGAGGTTCAGGACGACCTCGAAGTGGTGGGTGAAGCCGAAGATGGCGCCACTGCCATCGAGCAGATTCAACGAACCCTGCCCGATGTTGTCCTGATGGATTTGGTGATGCCCGGCATGGACGGCGTCGAAGCCACGCGGGCCATCCGAGAAATCAGCCCGCATACGCAGGTAGTGGTACTCACCAGCCATCACGAAGATGCGCTGGTTTTCCCGGCGATTAAGGCCGGGGCGTTGAGCTACCTGCTCAAAAGTTCGCTCCCCGATGAAGTACTCGATGCTGTGCGGGCCGCCGCCCGCCATGAAGCCCGCCTGCACCCGCGCATTGCCAAACGCCTTATGGAGGAAATCTCCGGGGATGCGCCCTCATTAGAAAGCCTCACCAACCGCGAGCTGGAAGTGCTGAAGCTCATCGCCCAGGGGAACGATAATCGCCAAATCGCCGAGTCGCTTGTCGTCAGCGAAAAAACCGTCAAAACCCACGTCAGCAATATCTTCAGCAAATTGCAGCTCGCCGACCGCACTCAGGCCGCGATCTTCGCTCTACGCCAGCGCGTTGTGCCGCTTGACCACGAGAATTGATAGCTTTTGCAAGACGAATAAGGGATAATCATCCTAAAATCTCGTGGATTTCATTGGAAATATTTATCAGCTAGCCAGACACAGAATTATCTCGTAGGATTATTATGCGCAAAGTAGCTATCATTGGGATCGGGCAGACCCCGGTTGCGGAACATTGGGAAAAATCGCTGTTACTACTGGCAGGGGAAGCGGTATTCGCCGCTCTGAGCGATGCGAATACCCCTACTGTGGATGCCTTATATGTCGGCAATATGCTTTCTGGCCTGCTTGAACGGCAAGAACATATTGGCGCCTGGATTGCCGACTGGGTTGGGCTGCGAGGGATTGAAGCCTTCAAGGTCGAAGCGGCCTGTGCATCCGGAGCAGCGGCTTTCCGCATGGGGGTAATGGCTGTGGCTTCGGGTGAAATCAACAGCGCCGTCGTGATGGGGGCCGAGAAAATGACCGACTCGCATCCCGATGATACCACCGCCGCGCTGGCCACCGCTGCCGACGCTGATTATGAGGTCATTCATGGGTTGTCGTTTATCAGCCTCAACGCCCTGATCATGCGCCGTTATCTGCACGAATACGGCTGGCAGCACGCCGATTTTGCGCCTTTTTCGATCAATTCCCACACCAATGCGTTGAGTAACCCCAATGCCCGTTTGCACATTCCGCTAAACAAAGAAAAATATATCAAAGCTCCCATGGTATCCGACCCAATCAACCTGATGGATTCTTCGGCGATTGGCGATGGCGCCGCTGCTGTTGTAATTGTGCCCGCAGAAATGCTGCGCGGACAACAACCAATCATCAGCGTAATTGGCTCAGGAGCCGCAACCGATACGCTCGCCGTACACGACCGCCGAGAGCCTTTATGGCTCTCGGCAGCAGAGAAATCGGCAAAACAGGCCTACCGTCAGGCTGGTGTTGGCCCGAAGGATTTGGATCTCTTTGAACTGCACGACGCATTTTCAATTATGGCGGCGCTCTCGTTGGAGGCCAGCGGATTTGCCGAACGCGGTCAAGGGCCGCGGCTGGGGCTGGAGGGCGAAATTCTAATTGGTGGGCGTATTCCCATCACAACTCGGGGGGGGCTGAAAGCCCGCGGGCATCCGGTTGGTGCCACTGGCATGTATCAGATCGTTGAGGTCGTTCAGCAGTTGCGCGGTCAGGCTGATGGAACTCAGGTGGCAGGCGCTAAAATAGGCATGGCGCAAAATATCGGCGGCAGCGGAGCGACAATTTTGACGCACATTCTGGAATCCAGCTAAGGGGGTCACGCCCATGGACCTGACGCCAAATTTCACCCCGGATGCCAGTGTAACTTCATCTCAGACTGAAACTTGGAAACTGAGGCTTCCCCCTGGCCCGGAGGGAAGCTACCGCCTGGCGCAAATTGACGATTACAGTCAGCTTGACCGCGCGGAATTCCTTTGGCAACCGCCATTGCGACTGCGCCTCAGCGCCAAAGTATCCGCTCAAGATATTCCCGGTACCTGGGGCTTTGGCTTTTGGAATGATCCCTTCAGCCTGTCATTTGGCTTTGGCGGTGGAAAACGACGCTTTCCCGCCTTGCCGAACGCTGCCTGGTTTTTCTATGCATCACAGCATAACTATCTCTCGCTGCGCGATGACTTGCCCGCCAGGGGTTTGTTAGCAGCGACATTCCGCTCACCCCAATGGTCGCCCGCTTTGCTAGGATTGGG
>CALCSH010000617.1 GCA_937893815.1 uncultured Anaerolineae bacterium
CCTGCACGATCTGCGGCCTGACTTCGGGTTATCAAGGCCCCGGTTCAAAAACGGTGCTTCCCGCCCAGGCTTCGGCCAAAGTCGATTTTCGCCTGGTGCCCACGCAGACCCCCAAACAGGTGCTGGAACAACTGCGGGCGCATCTGGATGCGGAGGGATTCCCCGAGGTGGAGATCACCTTCCTTGGTGGCGGTCCAGCCGGTCGTACCGATCCCGATGATCCGTTCATTCAACTCGTCGTGGATACGGCCAAGGATGTCTACGACATTCCCATGAAGATCGTCCCAATGGTTGGCGGCTCTGGCCCAAATTATCCCTTCGTGACCATTCTCAACCAACCGGTTGCTACTGCCGGTGTCGGACATCCTGGCACACAAGCGCATGCGCCCAATGAAAATGTGCGCATGGATTTGTATCTCAAACACGCCAAGCATGTTGTTAGAATCATTGAAGCCTTTGCCAGTTCATAACACGCCAGATTATCAAGATTTTTTCCTCCCCGTTGAAGAGAACCTTGAATCGACATAGATTTCAACAAGACCTTGGCCTGAAGTTGATGGCCTTATATATCCTTTTTGTTGGGCCGGTGATCGCCGCAACCCTTTGGATTGCGAACTCAACGCAGAGCGATCTCGAGCGCGATATCAAAGCCGCCGATCTGGCTTTGGCGCGCTCAATTGCTCAGGAGACTGATTTCTCCATGCGTAATGCACTATGGGCGATTGAAAAATTAGGCTCCTTTGATGCCGTTCTCGAAACAGATATCGCGGGCATGACCGAACTTTTCAGCAACTTCATGAGCGCGCGCCCGGAGGTAAATTTGGTCTATCGCTTGAATCCGTTGGGGTTCATGGTTTTTCACTACCCCATCGGACCGACTTCAACGGTCGGCAGCGATTTCTCTTTTCGAGATTATTTTCAACGGGCAAAGCTAGGCACTAACTCCCTAATTTCCAAAGGACGCATCTCACCAACTACCACACAACCCGTCGCAACCGCAGTGATGCCCTTGTGGGGGCGAGATGGCGAATTTTTAGGGATCGTGGCAACCAATATCCAACTGGAAGCACTCAGCCAAACGTTAGTAAAAATTTCCCGAGAATATGGCCCCGAAGAGGGTTTCGAAGTATTCATCATCGATTCAAGTAGTCAAATTATCGCCCACGCTAACCCCGATTTAATTCTGACTCAGATTCCGGAAAGCGACAAACACATCACAGAACCCTTGCTACTAGGGCGGGTTGATTCCGTGACCGAGACAGACTCGAATGGAATTGAGCGGTTGTACAGCTATGTTCCTGTTACCAGTGCCGGATGGGGTGTTATCGTCAGCCGCCCAGCTGAGACCGCTTTTGCTACACCGCGCACTTTTTATCGAAGCGCGCTGGTGACCCTGGTAGTTTTTCTGATCACCGGGTTGATCTTCTGGATAGGGCTCACCCGCCTGGTGATACAGCCCCTGGGTTATATCGCCACCTACAGCCGGGGCATTGGTCAGGTTCCCGGCATGCATGAAGAGCACGACGAAATGCTGCCAGCCATTGCACACAGACCTGATCAGGTGGGGCGACTGGCTCGTAGCATTATCCGCATGGAAGAAACCATCGAAGCGCGTTTTCAGGAGTTATCCACGTTGCTGGAAACCAGTGCCTCCGTGGTTTCGACTTTGGAACCCAACGCGGTGCTGGATCGCATTCTGGAGGAAGTTGAACGCCTGCTGCACTCCAGAATGATTGCGATTGTAGCCCTGGATGAACAAGCCGGAGTCTTTCGCGTGCGCGCCAGCCGCGGCTTGTCGACAAATTATGTCAACCTGATCGCCATCGACCCAAGAGAGCCACATTCGGTATCGCTGCGCGCGCTACGTACCGGGGAACCGATTCAAATCAGCGATACGGAAACCAATCCATCGTATGCCGCTGACAGAGCTGGCGCCCGAGCCGAGGGTTATCGTTCGGTATTGGCCATACCGCTAAATACGCACTATGCACCCCCATCGGTGCTGCTTGTTTTTCGGGAGAAGGCGCACGTTTTCACCGAACAAGAGATTTCGCTGCTCTCCAACTTTGCCAATCACGCTGCCATGGCTATTGAAAATGCGGCCTTATTTGCCCGTAGCGACATGCGCTTGCAGGAACAAACCCGGCGGCTGGAGGCTCTCATTCAATCGCTGCACGCCGGGCTAATTCTGGAAGGGCCAGAAGGGCGCGTGATTTACGCCAATCGGAGCATCAGCGCCCTGAGCGGGTTGCCGCCAAGTGCAATCACGGGGACGGAGGTCAATAAAATTCTGGAGCATATCGTCCGCAACTCCGATGAGCCAGAAAAGGCTTATCAGGAAATTCAGGATATTCTGGCCAGCCAGGATAAACAGAATACCGAATTTCCGCTCACGCAGCAAGGGCGCACGTACTGGTATCGGTTACGATCGTTCACGGTCACCGACGCCAGTGGCGTATCGATCGGCAAGGGACAGATTATCAATGACATCACAGCCGACCGCGAGCTGGATCGAATGAAATCGAATTTAATTTCAACCGTCTCGCACGAATTACGCACACCTTTGGCTTCGATCAAAGGGTATGCCACCACCCTGCTGGCTGATGATGTCGAATGGGATCGCCAATCCCAGCAGGAATTTCTATCGATTATCTCCAGCGAGGCCGACCGGCTCACCATTTTGGTGAATGAATTGCTGGATCTCTCGCGCATTGACGCAGGCAATCTCAAAGTTGATCAGCGACCTTGCAGCCTTGACCAAATGATTGAGCGAGCTGCCCAGCGCTCCAGCCCAGCTCCGAATTCTCGCTTGCGGGTTGAATTACCGGCCAATTTGCCCGAACTCTATGCCGATCAGCGGCGCATTGAGGTTGTGTTGCGTAACCTGATCGAAAATGCAGCCAAATATTCGGGAGCAGATTCACCAATTTATGTGCGCGCCAGCTTCAATCAAGACCAGGTTACGGTGTCTGTTGCCGATGAAGGCCCCGGTATCCCCTCCGAAGAAGGGAAGCGCATTTTCGATAGTTTCTATCGAATCGAAAATGGCTTGTCTCGCAATACATCTGGCGCAGGCCTGGGGTTAGCCATCTGTAAGGGTTTTGTACACGCCCATAATGGATCGATTTGGCTAGAACCATCGCCACGCGGTGCCTGTATTATGTTCTCACTGCCCCGCAACCCCAATCGCGACGAAGAAGTATTTTGAGCATCGCCAACTAAAACGCATAAAACCGGTGCGCGATACCCAACAAGGATGGTCGATGATGAGTAACCCAATTGTACTTGTGGTAGATGATGAAAAAACGCTACGCGATTTTGTGCGCCGCAATTTGGAAGTTCGCGGTTTTGGCGTTGTCACGGCGGCCAATGGGCTGGAAGCTCTGGCCATATTCAACACACAGAATATTGATATGGTCATTCTGGATATGATGATGCCGCGCATGGATGGCCTGGAAACCACCCGGCGCATTCGGCAACACTCAACCGTGCCGATTGTTATGCTCACCGCGCTAGATGAAGAAAGCGACAAAGTGCGCGCCTTTGACCTGGGCGCCGACGATTATTTGACCAAACCTTTCGGCGTCGGCGAGTTGCTGGCGCGAGTAAAAGCGGTTTTGCGCCGCTCCCGTTGGGCGGAATCGCCTACTCGGCAAGGACAGTTGATCCATGGAGAGATTGTGGTCGATCTTGAGCGACACGGCGTAACTGTGCGTGGATTGAAAATAAAACTAACACCAACAGAATTCAATTTGCTCATCTATCTTATGGAACATGCCGGTAAAGTGCTACCGCATCAGGCTATTCTCAGGCGAGTTTGGGGGCCAGAATATGGTGAAGAAACCGAGTATTTGCGAGTCTATATCGGGCATCTCCGCCAAAAAATCGAGGTGGACCCATCCAACCCACGCTGTATACTCACTGAGCGCGGAATCGGCTACCGCTTTGAGCCGCCGGTACAGCATATCGACAAGAATTAACGGTTTTCGCAAATCCTTCGAACGGATTCTCCGAGAACCAGGACATGACGGGCGCGATGCGCCCGTCATGTCCTGGTTCTCGGACTTTTTTATCTCGCTCAAGCGGGGGAATTTATATTGTTTTTAGGTTTGTTGTTATTTTTTTATCTTATTTTTGTATTCCATCTATATAATTCGTATACTCAATGTGGAAATCACGCTATTTTTCTACGTTGTAGCCGTATCACCACGCAGGTTATTTTGTGCAAGGAGGTGCGCAGGAATCGAAATCACGTTGTACTACAATCGTTGGTAAACCCAAAAGTTACCCCGGAGGATTTGAATGAAACGTGTACTTACTTTACTCTTTGCTTTGCTTTTAGTTTCCAGTTTATTGTTGGCAGCCTGCGCTCCTGCTCCAGAAGAGGCGGTAGAAGAACCAGCCGCCGCTGAAGAAATGGCGGCGGAAGAAGCCGCTCCGGCAGAAGAAGCTCCCGCGGAAGAAGCTGCCCCTGTCGAAGAGGCAGCACCTGCACCCGAGGAAGTAACTGTCGTAATCGGTTTTACATCCTCGATAACCGGTAAACAAGAAGTCTCTTCAAAACGCCAGGTTAACGGCTTCAATCTTTGGATGGAACAGGTTAATGCTGCAGGCGGCGTCACCCTCAGCGATGGCACAGTCGTCAAGTTCGAATATGTCACCTACGACGATGAATCTACCGCCGAGCGCGTTCAGGAACTGTATACCCGCCTGATTTCAGAAGACAACGCCAACTTCCTGATTAGCCCCTACTCATCAGGCCTGACTTCTGCGGCATCTATCGTGGCAGAACAAAACGGCAAGGTTATGATCACCACCGGCGCTGCCGATGATTCCACCTACAAGACCGGTAACACCGGCCTCTTCCAACTCTACACCCCTGGCAGCCTGTACATGTCCAGCACGGTGGATATGCTTCAGGAACTCGACCCTGATGCCAAGATCGCCCTCGTATACGAAGCTGATAAATTTTCCACCAGCGTGGTCGAAGGCATCAAGCCCTATCTTGCAGAAAGAGGCTTTGAGGTTGTTCTTGAAGAAAGCTACGCTTCTGACACTGCTGACTTTGGCCCAATCGTCAATAAGATCGCTGGCTCCGGCGCAACCGTATTGCTCGGTGGCGGTCACTATAATGACGGCACCGCTCTGGCTCGCTCTCTTTACGAACGTCAGATTGGCCTGAACTTCGCCTACCTGTTGGTCGCCCCCGCCGACTCCAAATTCCCCGAATTGGGTGACGCTGCTCTCGGTATCGCTGTTTCCAGTCAATGGGAACTCGCGGCAACCCACACCGAAGCCGAAGCCGCCAACCTGGGTATGGATTGGTTTGGCCCTACTGGTGAAGATTTCGCAGCCGCATACGAAGTCGCAGCTG
>CALCSH010000618.1 GCA_937893815.1 uncultured Anaerolineae bacterium
ATGCCCAGGCTGGTGAGCAGAAACAAGCCGGAAAGCGCCAGCAGCAGGCCCAGCCCGCTGCGCACCGGCACGCCAAACCACCACGAACCTACAAAGAGCGTCGCCAGGGTGTTGAGCAGAGCAATCAGCACATAGGGCGAGATTTTGCCGATGACCAACTCCCAGGGGCGAATGGGGGTGACGATGAGCTGCTCGATGGTGCCACGCTCGCGCTCGCGCACCACCGCCGAGGCGGTTAGAATGGCGGTAATCATATACAAGATTTGCCCGATCAGACCGGGTACGAAAAAATACGCATCTTCCAGATCGGGGTTGTACCAGACTTGGGTGCGGATTTCGACTGGTGTTTCGATGGCATCGGCCATGCCCGCTTTTTCAAGACGCTTTAGCTGAATAGCTGTGCTGTGCTGGTTGCCAATCTGCTGTGCCGCAGCTAGTGCCGTCTGGGTGGAGGTGGCGTCCGAGCCATCAAAGACGAAAATGACTTCGGTTTCGTCCTCGGCTTCCAGCTTTCTGCCATAATCGGGCGGGATAATCAGACCAACGCGGGCATCGCCATCGTCAATCAGTTGGCGAATGTCGGCTTCGGAATCGACATCGTATGCGATTAAAAAATAATCGGAGGCTCGGTAGGCATCCAATAATGCGCGGGCTTGCGGGCCGCGATCTTGATCGAAGACGGCCATCGGCAGGTTGCGCACATCGTTGGTGGCGGCGTAGCCAAGCATGAAGAGTTGCATCACCGGGATCAGCAAGGCGATGACCAGGGTGCGTGGGTCGCGCCAGATTTGGATGAATTCCTTGCGGATGAGGGAGGTTAGGCGGGTGTTAAACATGGTTGAATTAAAGGGCGCACGTTAGCAAGTTTACAAGCTTGTCGAACCGTTCATTGTTCATGATTCGCGAGAATGCCGTTCAGATAGATGTCCACAAAATACTCGACATCATTCTCACGAAATTCGGGCGGAGCGGAGGTGCCCATGATCACGTCGGTAAGGTGGTAGGAGATGAATAAGCCCACAAAGGTGCGAATGATCATTGGAATGGGGATGGGGCGCAAGTTGCTTTCAGGCGGTAGCACTTTGGTGATCACATCAATTTCATGCGGCAATAATTCGGCGAAAAGCTCCTGAGCGTGGGTGTTTTTAAACTCGACAATTTCAACAAACATCAGGTTGAGAAAATGTGGCCGGTTCTTGAGTGCGGCCAACATTTGTTCAGCTGCGCTGCGCACAAATTCTTCGACGGTTTTGCCCTGGGCCTGCTCGATGGTGGGGAGTACATCGTGGTAGGGGTGGTAGGCTAAAAATACAGCCTTAAAAATATCTTCTTTGCCAGAAAAATGATTGTAAATCCCGCCAACGGCGATCCCAGCTTCTTCCGCAATCTGGCGCATGGATGTGCCATGATAGCCCTGGCGCACAAATAAAGTATGCGCCACCTGAATAATGCTATCTCGAGTGAGTTCGCCTTTTGTGATTTCCTGGGGCATTGTAAGTCCTTGCTTTCGAAATGAACGAACGTTCGTTTTTATGATAGCAATATTGTTTACACTTGTCAAGTACGATTTTGCACCGAACCTGTGTATAGCAATTGCGTTATGTATGAAAGCACGGAGGGGCTGGAAATTGAAATCGGGTTCTCTTATTTGTCTGCGAAAAGCCAGAGAGCCAGCCGTTGAGCTACGAATAGATGCCCCACTGAGTTTAGATGCCAAATTCCAGGCGCAAAATACCTGGGCGATTCTCCGCTACCGACAAAAACATCGAGTAAATCGAAAAACCGGATATCATTCTCATCTAAGAATTCCCCGATTTCGTTGTGTTCACCCTCAAGATGATAGTTTTGGAAAGTGTCGGGAAAGATGGGCATGATCACAACCTGGAAAGAGATACCTTCTTGTTCCAGCATATCATGCATATCGAGAATAGTCTGGAAAACTATATCCTTATTCTTATTGAAATAATATTGATGATATTCAATTCCCATTAATCGACGATACACTTTTTCAAGTGTCACTAAAAAGAAACTTTCTGGTTTTTGGAAATAGCGAACTTTATCGCCAGATGATTCGGTAAAATCAAAATCGTTAAGGCAAACTACATAAACCACAGTATCTGGTGAAAAATCCACCACTTTTGTTCGAATCATCTCATAGATTTGAATGGTATTGTAACCATCCACAGCAAAATTGAGCGACTGAACCTGATACGGTAATTTCATTTGAGCAGCTTCATTTTCTAGCTGACGGACAAAAGTTTCTTCAAGGCTAACCCCCAGCCCCAATGTAACCGAGTCGCCAGCAAATGCTACTCGATATGTGTGATCTGGTTTCTTAGTTGATTCATAGTCACGATCTCTGAAACCGTAACGATTTGTTTCAATCTCTTCGTTTTTCCCATAGGGTCGGTATTCCCACAGCAGCACTGGGTCTGACGAAGGTATCGTAACCTTGCCGAGCCACCCAGAGTTGTCGAAATTTGCTTTCCAGCGATAATACAGGATAGTACTAACAGCTTCAAAAGCTCCTATCAGTATTAGCGTTGAGAGTATTGAGCTTGACAGGATTAGAATTAATTTATATTTGGTAGTATTGTGCATGTGATATATGTGTAATATGACCAGATGGTGCGGATCCCGCGTGCGAACGAGACAGGGAATTTGGTTTCCTTTTCGCAA
>CALCSH010000619.1 GCA_937893815.1 uncultured Anaerolineae bacterium
CCCCATATATTCCGGCGGGAACACCTGCATGGTAGTTTTTTCAGTGGAGTCATATATGAATTTGTGTATGTTCTTCATAAGGTGGTGCGCTCTTGAGCGTGAGCTTGATAAACCGTAGCATACCCGCCAAGTTCATCCTACCTGCCACTATTTTTGAGATGCTACGAATTTGTTACATAAAGAATTACAATTAGGGTGCCTGCTCAGGCACGCTAATTTTTTGCATCTTTTAGTTCGAACCTGAGCCGCTACCCATCAAATTTTAATTTGATGCGCACAAGCCAAAATTTGCGCTACCGGTTTGAGCGCCAGAAAAATTGGTGTTGCTATGAAATATGTTTTTGGCCCGGTTCCATCTCGTAGATTGGGACAATCGTTGGGCGTGGATACCATTCCCTTGAAGACCTGCAACTGGAATTGCGTCTACTGTCAGTTGGGGCGTTCGGTTCCGTTGGCGCATGAACGACGGGAGTATGTTCCCCGTAAGGCCATTCTCGAAGAATTAAAAACGGCGCTTGCTGCGCATTCGCCCGGAGAGATCGACTGGCTCACGTTTGTAGGTTCAGGCGAGCCGACTCTGCACAACGGCCTCGGCTGGCTGATTACTGAGGTTAAGGCGCTGACGGATCTGCCCATTGCAGTGATTACCAATGGCTCTTTGCTCTATTTACCGGAAGTTCGCCGGGAGTTGCAACCTGCTGATGCGGTGCTGCCCTCACTGGATGCAGGTTCGCCCGACTTGTATCGGCGTCTCAATCGTCCTCACCCGGAAGCCACTTTTGAGCGGTTGATAGATGGCCTGGCGACGTTCCGTCGCGAATACACGGGTCAACTCTGGGTCGAGATTATGCTGGTACGCGATCTTAATGATAGCGAAGAAGCATTAAGTTCGATGGCCGCGGTATTGCAAATGATTCGTCCAGATGAAGTCCATATCAACCTGCCCACGCGCCCGCCGGTTGAAACCTGGGTGCAGCCCCCGGATGAGGAAGGATTGTTGCGAGCAAGATCAATTCTGGGGGCGATTGCCCATATCGTATATCCCGCCAGTGGATCGTTTGACCTGAGCGGTAGCGACACTCTGCTGGATGCGTTAATTGGTATTATTACTCGCCACCCCATGCAAGAGAGTGAAATCGTTGCATCATTGGAACACTGGTCTGCCGATGAAGTGAATAGCTGTCTGACAGATTTAAAAAGCAGTGGCCTGGCACAGTTGATTGAACGGTATGGCAAGCGCTTTTGGAGTGCTGCCCCTGCGCATTTTCCCGATACAGCGCAGCGCAGCAAAACGGTAAGAGAGAAAGGCCGTTCGATTTTAGAATAAACACCCCAGTTGCGGACGATTATCAGGTTTTCATAATCCTATAGATGCGGTATAGTTTGCGGGTAAATTTGCTGTGCGAAACTGATTCTATCTGTTGGAGAGAACCTTATGTCTGTCAAACATACCCAAACAATTGAAGCCAAAACGGTTCAAGCGGGGAGCGGCACCCGTATGCAAGTGCTTATTTCGGCTGAGGAAGGTCCGAATTTTGCCATGCGCCGTTTTATAATGCAGCCCGGCGGGGGAATGCCCAATCACACCAATTTGGTAGAACATGAGCAATATGTACTCCGGGGGCATGCCCGTATCGGCATCGGGGATGATGTCTTTGATGTGCATCCGGGGAATGTGGTTTTTATCCCCGGTCAAATGCCGCATTGGTATACCAATATCGGAGATGAACCCTTTGAATTCCTGTGCCTGGTGCCCAATAAACCTGACGAAATTCAGATATTGGAGTAAGGCTGGGTTGGGAAAAATGGATCCGCCCAGAGCGATTATGGTCTATAGGCGTAGCCCATTCATCCCCATATGTTAATACCGCCCGGAAGGGCGAAACAAAAAAGCAGGATTCTACACGAAGGAAAATTATATGACTCAACCAATATACGATGTCATTATGGCTGGCGGTGGCCTGATGGGCTGTGCTACCGCGTATTACCTGCTCAAAGCAGACCCAACCCTCCAGATCGCCCTCATCGAGATGGATCCCACCTACGAGAAGAATTCCACCGTTCTTTCGGATGGCAACACGCGTTTGCAATTCAACCTGAAGGAAAATATTCAAATCTCGCAATATGGGCTGAAAGTTCTTGAAACGTTTGCCGAGGATATGGCCGTGGACGGTATCAAACCGGCGATCAATTTTCGCCAGCAGGGGAATCTTTTCCTCACCGATAACGCTAATCTTCAAAACGCCCGCGCCGGGGTTGCTTTGCAGCAAAGCATGGATTGCGCCGTCGAGTGGTGGACACCCGAAAAAGTTGTCGAGCGTTTTCCGCTCTTCAGCACCAATGGCATTGCCGGGGGCGCGTTTGGTCGATTGGATGGCACCATGGATCCTCACGCCACGTTGATGGCATTTAAAAATAAGGCTGTGGATTTGGGCGCGACGTTTCTGGAGGCGGAAGTTCGCGAAGTGACTCAGGCAAGCGGACGTGTCACCGGGGTGAAACTGGCATCCGGGGAGCGTTTACAAGCTAACTATGTACTCAATAGCGCTGGAGCCTGGGGAACAAAACTGGCTCACACCGCCGATATCGATTTACCCATCGACCCTGTGATGCGCCAGGTATTCATCATCGAAACCAATACCCACCCCAAGGAAGTATACCCGCTGACAGTCTTCCCGACCGGGATGTATCTGATTCAGGAACACGATAATATATTTATGTGCGCGAAATCGACGGATGATGATCCGGTCAGTTTTGATTTCCGCACCGATCGCAATCTATTTATGGATATGCTTTGGCCGGAACTGGTTGAATATGCGCCAGCCTTCGACCGCTTGAAGATTGCCGGTGCTTGGGCCGGGCTGTATGCAGTTAATACCTTTGACGGAAATGCTATTCTCGGTGAGTGGCCCGAGCTGGAAGGCTTTATGCTCGCCAACGGATTCTCCGGGCATGGCTTTCAGCAGTGCCATGCCGTGGGGCGCTATCTTTCCGAATTGATGCTGGGGCTGCCACACCAACTTGATCTCTCAATTTTCTCTCCGCAGCGTATCTTGGAGAATAAACCCGTTTTTGAGGGACACGGAAAATTGGTTTAAAAACAACCGAAATTGCGAGTCTGAGTGAATCAAAAAAGCCATCCCGATTAGGATGGCTTTTTATTGTTGTGCCCCCACGGAGATTCGAACTCCGGTCTTAGCCTTGAAAGGGCTACGTCCTGGTCCCCTAGACGATGGGGGCGTATTGCACTTGCTACGCTCGCAACGGGCAGAATTCTACCAGACCCCAGCAACAAGGTCAAGCATCATTCTGGGGTAGTTGATGTAGGGCTTTCATCGACAGGCGGGCGGCGGTGTCGAGACTGGCGGGTTGATGATTTTTTAGTGCGCTGCGTGTCGAGAATTACGCTCAACCAATTGAGCGCACGCTGGTCATACTCCCGGCGGCCGCACATATCGCAGACCCAAGCGGGGAATTCGGGCACGGCCAGCATTTCGCTGCCCAGGTATGTAAAATAAGTGATATGCTCCAGGTGAAAAATACCAACCTGACATTCTGGGCAGGTATACGATACCGGGGCTTCGTTATTTTCAGCGTAGTGATTCATAGCATCGGTGAACGAATCTAGGGAGCGGCCAAGGCCACCTCAGGGTGTGTGATTTTCCCCAACTCCGAGAACGGCCAATAGATA
>CALCSH010000620.1 GCA_937893815.1 uncultured Anaerolineae bacterium
TTGCGAAATCTCAGAGACCCTAAATAGAATAAGGGAAACCCTTGATAGTAATGAGACAATATCAGGGGTAATTATATAATAATAAGATTAAGAATACCTTAAGCGTTTGTATGGAATTTTTGGAATTCAAAACGAAACTTTTCTTGGTTTTGACGATATCTCCCCCCCCCGGGGCAAACAAACTCCATTTTGAGGACAGCCTATGGCAAGTTATTTTGCCATAGGCTGTCAATTGTGCATTCGGCTATGGAGTAAAGGTGATATTTTTGGTGACGCAGGTGCCGCCGAGCCCATCCAGCGTGCAGAGAGTAATCGCGGCGTTAATGCTATGCCCGGTGGGATCGTTGTTCAGGCTGTTGCTGGTTGTGTAACCCACCTCACTATGTGCGAGATCGTCCTGCAAAGTGCCCAGGTTGAGAATACAGGCATTATATTCCTGGAACTGATCATTCGCATAATTTACCGTTTCGGCTGTGACAGTATCCGTCACATGAGTAGAAACTGACCGGAAGACAAGCCCGCCGGTATTCGTGATGCGGAAATCAATATGCCAGATGCCGCAATGCTCCACATCATTATAGACAACTGTAAAGTCAGGTACGGGTGTTGGCGAAGGCGTAAAGGTTGGCGTGGGAGGTGGCGTGAACACGGGGAGCGAACCGGTATTGCCGGTCGTCGTGGCATATTGTCCCCACAACCAGCAGAATTCACCGGGTTTGTCCGGGTTGCGAACATACCAGTACTGATTACTTGGATCGCGCGCAATAATTTCGGTTTGTTCGCCCACCAGGAGTGCGCCGAGGAGCTTGTACACCTTGCCCGGGCCGATTCGGCAATTGGTGTCTACGGATACGCTGACCATCGGTACGGTGGACGATGGCGTGATTGTGATGGATGGCGTCAATGAAGGGGTGTCGCTAAACACCAGGGTTGGGGTTTGCGTATCGGTAGGGATGGGCGTGTCCGAAAGCGGGGCCTGTGCATCTTGCTGCGTTGGCGGGTTGGGGTTGACTTGTGCCGCGGCGACGGTTTGCGCGATAAAAGTTTGTTGAACGTCAGTTTCCATGGAATTTGGTTGTGCCGTGGGCGTTGCTTTGCTGCCGGGACGATTGCAGGCCAGACTGAGCGCAATCAGGCTCATGGCGATGGCCAGCAAATAAACATTTCTTCGCTGGTTTAAGGTTTTGTTGCGGTGCATATTTACTACCTCCTTGCTGTATCAAGAGATTTCGGAAATCTCAACCCGGATATCTTTGATTTTTGGGGGTTTTGTTGAGAATTCGGAAGTCTGAGTTTGCATCTACGGTGTGAAATTCAGCGACTTGGAGATACATGTGCCGCTGAGACCAGGATCGGTACACAGCATCACCGTGGCGCTCATACTGTGGCCTTTGGGATCAGCACCGAGGTTGCCACTGGGTGCATAGCCAGTATCCCCGGGGTCCAGGTCTTGCATACTCGTCGAAAGTGCACATCCATTCCAATCTTCGAACTCTTCATCGTTATAATTTGCCGATGCACTGGTGGTATTGTCGGTGATTTGTACACTGACGGATTGGAACATCACATTTCCATTATTGACCAAACGGAATTCAACGCGCCAATTGGGTGCGCAGGTATCCACCTCGCGTACAGAAACTTCAAATCCAATCGTCGGCGTAGATGTGAAGGTGGGAGTTGGAGAAGGTGGCGGTGTGAAAATTGGCAAAGTGGCGGTATCGCCAGTCGCCGTTGCATACTCACCCCAAAGCCAGCAATAACCACCTGGGCGGTCAGGGTTGCTCACATACCAGTAATATCCGCTGGGGTCACGCGCAATGACTTCGGTTTGCTCACCAACCGTCAGAAAGCCTAGTTGATCGTAGGTTTTGCCAGGCCCATAGCGACAGTTGGTATCCACCGAAACGCTGACCATCGGCACCCCGGGTGTAGGGCTTTCCGGGGGAAGGGGTGTTTCCGTGGGAGCTTCGGTGGCTGCTGGCATGGGGGTCTCTGAGGGGAGAACCGGTTGGGGCGTATCGCTGGGGTGTGTGGCTGCTTCCACGGTTTGGGCAATAAACGTCTGCTGTACCGCTTGGGCAATCGCATCTTCAGCGGCAGGAGCCGGGGTATCGTTGCCTGAAGTCTGACAGCCAGCCAGTATCAAAACGAGCAATATATAAATCCATAAGCTGGCTGGTTTCTTCGATGCATGCGGAAAAATTACCATGTCGTGATCTCCTCCGATGAGCGAACCCACATTTGTGATGGTTTGGGTAAATTCTTATCTTTTGATATTAGACTCCACTGCAAAAAGACATTTTCACCGCAGAGTGCGCAGAGAACGCCGAGAT
>CALCSH010000621.1 GCA_937893815.1 uncultured Anaerolineae bacterium
GCGAATACCCGAAAATAGGTGTGCGGGGGGGGGCGAAGCCCCCACACACCCCTATTTTCGGGATATTTTTTATCGAGTTGCCTAATTCCTAACCAATATAACTCCCATTTCTATAAAGTTGTGCCAATCCAGCACCGGGATGTTGATTGCTTCACGTAGGGCTTGCGCGTGAGGTGTAAATCCGGCATATTCCAGCAGAATCGCCCCCAGCGTTGGATGTTCTTCATAAAAACTCTCCCCAACTTGCAAAAATGCGGTTTGGGCTTCATCAACGCTGATGGCGCGGTAATCGTTCTCTGTACTACCGACAATTAATCTCGAGTCGGCCGCGACCCCGACAGAATCAAGATGCCGCTCGGTAAGATACTGGGCATTGGCCATCAAGACCCCCACATCTTTGCCAGGGCCAATCATGCGCTGCATCAAGGGAACCAGATGCAAAATTGAAATCAGCAGTGGGACTTGAAGGCTGGCAGCGACTTCGCGTTGAAAATGAGCGAAATAGCCACCTTCGCCAATAATGGCTGTACAACCCAATTTTTGCAGTTTTTTTGCCGCCCGTAGAACTGATGGCAGATGTAATATTTTCCTATCGTCTGCAATTAATTTTTGCAGGGTCAGTCCCGCCACAATTTCATAGTGGAGCGGGACATTCAAATATTCATCTGGCAGCTTTTGCCGCAGCGTTTGGGCGCTCTCGTCATCGAGCAAGAGAACGCCCAGACTCTTTTGGACAGCCCTATTTGGTGCGGTCATATTTTTGCTAACGCCTGATTCAAATCTGTCATCAGATCCTCCACATTTTCCAAACCTACCGAAAGGCGAATCAACCCATCGTCGATTCCCGCCGCGGTGCGCTCGGCGGGGGTCATGTGCTCGTGGGTAATAGTGGCCGGGTGCATACAAATACTGCGGCTGGTGCCAAAAGTGACCGCGTGGCAGATAAGCTCAAAACTATCCATCACTTTGGCGGCGCTTTGCATACCACCCGACACCACAAAGGACATCAGACCACCGGGACCGCTCATCTGTTTTTGAGCCAATTCGCGCTGGGGATGGTCGGACAGACCGGTATGGTTGACATGCTTCACTTTGGGGTGCGCCGCCAGGAATTCGGCGATGCGCTGCGAGTTGAGGCTGTGGCGCTCCATGCGCAGGGATAACGTCTCGAGGTATTGCAGCGTCAGCCACGAATCGAAGGGCTGCATAATCGCGCCGACAAACTCGGTCGTGTTCCAGCGCACATCTTCGATCAGCGCTTCGGGGCCAACCAGCGCGCCACCCAACACGGTGGCATTCCCGGCCAGGAATTTTGTGACGGAAAGTAGCACAATATCGGCACCGAGTTGCATCGGTTTTTGCAGCGCGGCAGTGGCAGTGGTATTATCGACCATCAATGGCACACCGCGGGCGTGAGCAACATCGGCCACAGCGGCAATATCGGTAACGAAGAGCGTCGGGTTGCTGGGAGTTTCGATCCATACGAGTTTGGTTTCTGCGTCAATGGCCTGATCCCAGGAATTTGGATCGGCGGGGTCTTTGACAAAGTGGAACTGCACGCCGCAGCGCTCGGGGAAAATGGTTGTAGCCTGCTTATACCCCTCCCCGAAGGTATTCAAGGTTGTGACAATATTATCACCGGGGCGCGCTATGTTGAAGATCAAATTGAATAAAGCCTGCGAGCCTGATCCCGCCGTGAGGCAGGCTTCGCCGCCTTCCAAAGAGGCCAGGCGCTCTTCGAGCAAGGCCGCGGTGGGAGTCTTTGTGCGCCCATAGACCGGGTAGGGAATCTCATCAAATTGTTTGTACGGGTAGGTCATTGAGGGCACAATCGGCGGCACAAAGGCACGGAATTGTTCCATATCCATCAGGGGATGGAAACCGGCGTGCAGGGAGCGCGTCTCGAAACCCAGATTTTTATCAGAACGTTGGGGTGGCTCGGTTTTGGGATTGTAGACCCAGGGGTCGCGCATAAAGAAAAGGTCTTTGCTCATCGCTAACGCTCCTGATCGCTGCCCGCCAGCCGGGCGCGCTCAACATAAGCCCGGAGGGCTTGCCGGATGTCTTCGGGCAGCGGTTCGGCTTTGTGCTTCTCAAGGATTTCATCGACTTTTTTGGCGGCGCGTTCGGCCATTGTAGTTGAGCCTTCATCCTGCCAGGCCGAGTAGATGCGACGGTCGGCCAGTTTGGAGTAATAGGCATCTTTGAAATGCCGATAGGTGTGATCGTGCGAGAGATAATCACCTTCGGGGCCTAACTCGTCAATCACATCCAGAGCAAGAGTCTCTTCGGTAACAGGAACACCCGCGGTTGCAGCCCGGATCCAGCCCAGCATATCGTCGCAAATCGCCATCAGTTGCAGCGATCCCTGTAAACCGGCATCCATAAACCCAATATCATGCACAATATTTGCGCCATTCAGTAACGGGAACAACAATCCCAGGGCACATTCAGCCCCGGCCTGCTGATCGAGGGCCTTTGAATCGGTGGAACCGCCCAGACCAAAGACGGGCAGATTGTAGTATTTTCCCAACGAGATGGCGACACCCTGCTCATCAGGCAGACAGTAGTTGCCAACCATGGTTTGCAGATTGTAGGGGCCACCGTTCCAACCGACGACTGCGATGGGCGCGCCTTCGCGCACCAATTGCGACAAGACAACACCCAGCAGGGTTCCAGCGTTCAGGGTCGCCATACACCCGGCGGTGGTTGCCGGAGAATTGACGCCCGCAGCATTGATGGGGATATAGAGTTGAGGCAAGCCCTTTTCGGCAAAGTACATGCACTTTTGCAGCGAATCATTATTTGCGACCAGTCCGCTGGTGACGTTGATATAGCAGACTGCAAAGGGACGCTCGCGGAAAGCTGCTTCGCCCCCGGCAACGATCTCCGCCATTTCCACGCAGGCCACGCACGAATCGAATTCGGGGGTCACGTAGACGATCGGCTTGGAGGTGTTATTGAGCATGGCCTCCATTTGATAGTGGGGGTAGACGCGATCATCCACATCGGAGGGCAAAAACGCCGACATGACAAAATCGACCTCGGGCAGCGCATCGAGTACAGTGGAGGCTTCAACGACATCTTGCAAGACAGCGCGGCGGCGCTGGCCGGTGCGATGATCGAGTACGTTGAGACAATCGGAGCCGCCGCCGAAGTAGGTATTATGTCCCCAGGCGCGCAACGCCACATTGCCATTGCGGTCATACAGGGTCATGCGTTTGGGTGCAGTCGCCAGAGCTTTGGTGACCATATATTCGGGAATGCGCACCCGCAGCCCATCGGCTTTGGCACCGGCGCTGACCAGTAACTCTCGGGCGCGCTCGTTGTGGACATCAATGCCGGTGCGTTCCAGTATCTCCAGGGTGGCAGCGTGAATTCCCTCACATTCGGCCTGACCCATACGGGCAAAAAAGGCGCTGGTCATATTCATTCCATGGGTTTTAATCATTTTTGTCCTCTATTGGTTGAATGTAGATTTGATAGATGTTGTAGTGATGAATCGTAGCGTGAACAAATACGGCAATTATTGTAATGGTCAAATGAAGATTGAACACCGCAGAGAACGCAGAGAGCGCTGAGTTATAAATTTTTTCCTCTGCGTTCTCCGCGCTCTCAGCGGTGTAAATTTGCTTGAGTTTTGTTCAAGCTATTGTTGACCACAACAAAATACGGCAATTATCATAAGGAAACCAGGAATGCAGGAAGAATGCTTCATAGTTTCCTGGCTTCCACATAGAAATTCGATGTTTTCTAAAAATATTGGCGTTATTCGCGCTCATTTACGGTCAACATCTTGATAGACTTTTGGTAGTGGTTGACTTGTAAGTGCTAAAAAAAGCTGTCACCCTGAGCCGCAGGCGAAGGGTCTAGCGAAGCCTATTTCGCTGTAAAATGCCATCTTACGCTGCGCTAGATGTTTCGGCCTCAGCATGACATCACCACTTACTTTGTAACCACCAGATTTTTGTTCAACTTGTTCCTGATGAATATAACTGTGAGAGTATCCAATACAAATTGATATATCAGTTATAATAATTGATACATTTTACAACAAAAATATCATTTCATCCAGTCCAATGTGATAGAATTCTTGCAACTTCCTCGGTCTATGTCGGATATAAACCCCAAAAGGAAATGTGCCTAAAGGGCTGCGAAGACACACACCAGGGCCGCTATGAGCGTTCCCATTCGCGAGGTGAGGATATGCCAGAAACCAACTCCAAAAATACGATCTACACAGAAGTGCGGCGCTCCATCATCATGGGACACCGCAAACCCGGTGAGCGATTGAATGTTGAAGAAATCGCCAATACCTATCAAACCAGCATTACCCCGGTGCGGGATGCATTGCAGCACCTCGGGCAAGAGGGCCTGGTGACCATCAAACCGAGATCGGGGTATTTCGTCACACATATTACGCTTAAGGAATTGCGTGATATGTTCGAGTTACGCAATATTCTTGAATTTGCGGCCCTCGAGCGCACCGTAGAGCGCATTACCGAGGAGCAATTCGCTGCGCTATACCATGTTCATGCAGGCTATACCGGCGACGACGACGAATCCTACGACCGTTATACCGCCGAAAACCAGCGCTTTCATTACCTATTGGCAGAGGCATCCGGCAACCAGGAATTGGCACGCACCCTGAAACACCTGCTCGACCGTCTGGCGCGTTTTATGGTCTTGCGCCATGCCGGAAAAACGCTGGAAGAAACGCACACCCGCATTCTTGATGGACTGCACAATCAAGATCTGACCACAGCCCGACAGGCGTTATCCGATGACATCGGTGATACATTTGATATTTCATTAGCCCGCATTCTGGAAAACGAAGCCTCCGTCTGGCATATCGACTGGTGAGCTTCCAAAGGAGATTTGCATGAGAACCGTAAACTCGATCAATTTTCAGTCCCCGCAATATGCTGTACTTTCCGAGCATCAATTAGAACAAATTCACCTGGCCGCCCTGGAGGTGCTGCGCAGTATCGGAATTCGATTTCATCACCAGGGGGCATTGAAAATGCTCAAGGAAGCAGGTGCTTTTATCTCCGACCAAAATCTGGTCAAATTCCCGGCACGCCTGGTGCAAGATGCGCTGGCATCTGCCCCTGACCGCGTGATTATGTGTGATCGCGACGGCAAAGCGGCGGTCTTTCTGGAAGACAGCAAAGTAAATTTCGGCACCGGCTCTGATTGTATCAATCTGCTGGATTATAAAACCGGTCAACATCGCAAATTTACCAAAAACGATATTATCGAAGGCTACCGCCTGTGCGATGCCTTGCCCAATATTGATTTCGTGATGTCGATTGGTATCCCCGATGATGTAGACCCCGATCTGGCCTATGACACCCAAATGGCCTTGATGCTGGAACACACCACCAAGCCGATTGTATTTGTCACCAACGATCTGGCGAGCTGCCAGCGCGCCATTGATATGGCCGCCGTCGTGGCGGGCGGATACGAAGCCTTGCGCGAGCAACAGCATATTTTGCTCT
>CALCSH010000622.1 GCA_937893815.1 uncultured Anaerolineae bacterium
ACCTGGGGCGCACCGACCTGCCCCCGGCGCCAGCCCTCAACCCGATCGCCGTATCCAAGAATTTCATCAATTACCTGGCGATGGTTGGGGCGCTGCTGGCGATGATCCTGGGCTTCACAGCCATTCAAAAAGAGCGTCAGGCCGGAACTTTGAGCCTGATTCTCTCCCGACCGGTTTATCGTGACCAGTTTCTAAGCGGCAAGGTCTTGGGCAATGCCCTGCTGCTGGCAGCGTTGATGGCGGTCGTGGGCCTGGTCACCGTGCTGGCCATCGGGCTGGTCGGCAAGGTCACCCTGACGGCTGACCAATCCATCCGCCTGGCGCTGACCATGCTCATGTCCTGGCTGTATATGCTCACTTTTTTCCTGCTGGCGATGTTCTTCAGTTTGCGCCTGCCCAACGGCAATCACGCTTTATTGTTGACGGTGATCGTCTGGCTGGTCTTCGCCTTCATCTTCCCCCAGATCGGTGACACCATGGATTTGGATAACCAGTTGCCGGGCGGTTTCTTTGCCACCCTGGGGCTGGATAAAACGGGCGAAGATAAAGCCCTGCAGCAGTTCCAGTGGTACGAAACCGTGCGCGATGGCGTCGAGGAACTCTCACCCACCAAACATTACGAACGCATCAGCTTCGCCTTGCTGGGCATCAAACAGGGCTTTACCGACAACACCTGGCAAGAGGTACTGCAACTGAAGGCCGTCAACCTTGTCGGTTTGCTCGTCCCAATCGTGCTGCTGTTGAGCGCCTCGTATGCCGTTTTCCTCCGGCAAGAATCCTAGAAACCGCGCAGTTCACAGAAAACGCAGAGTATTGATAAAAATTCTCAGCGCACTCTGCGTTCTCTGCGGTAATTATCTTGCCCTGTTCGAATAAATTTACGCTAGCAAAACATTCAAGGAGAAATAAATCATGTCGAAAAAAATCTTCACCCTAATTCTTATTACTACTTTGACAGCCTTGCTGTTAGCCGCTTGTGGCAGCAGCCAGCCCTCAGCACCAGCCGTTCCGGCAGGTACGAGCAGCAATGCAGTTGCCACAACCGCTCCCGCCGCGGCAGTTGATGCGGATACGGACGGCGACGGCATCCCCGATTCCGCCGAAGCGCTGCTTGGCACCGATCCCAATAACGCTGATAGCGATGGCGATGGCCAAAACGATCTGGCCGACAAAGAGCCTATGCTGGCCGCCAACCCCATTCAAGAAAGCAGCGCCACGGTGGGTTTCACCATCGGCGGTTTTATCGTTGAGAACAATGTCGATGCTGATGGCGCGGATGTGGCCGATCATATGGAATTCAAAGTCACCAACCCTGGTGCGGCAGATTTCAGCGGATTCGATATTTACTACACGATCACCGACCAGACCACCGGCGTGGTGCAAGGCTACTACCGCACGCTGCCCGACCTGACTGTCAAAGCTGGCGAAATCCAGACCATCCACTTCGACAATAGCGGCCAGCCTGACCACTTCAGTGTCAATCCCAATAATGCATTTTACACTGATGTCAACGGACTGACTCTGGAAGTGACCCTGCACGCCACCGGCTTTGCTCCGCAGACTGCTTCTGTAGCCAAAGACCCGGGCGGCGCAGAAGGCGGCGGCGAATAGCAGTTTTGGGATAAAATTAAAATCATCAAATGAAGAATGAATACCGCGGAGTACGCGGAGATCGCTGAGTTACAAATATATTACTCTGCGTTCTCCGCGCTCTCAGCGGTGCAAATTTGCTTGAGTTTTGTTCAAGCTTTCGTTGACCACTACAGTTTTGGGATAAAATAGCGATTGCTTCACCACAAAGACACGAAGAACACCAAGAAAAACTTTGTGTCTTTGAGCCTTTGTGATTAGGCTTCCCGCCCCAAACGTTGGGCGAATATCTAGAGGTTAGCAAGGATACTTTCAGATGCGTGTACTTGTCGTTGAAGATGAACCCCGCATGGCGGCCTTGATCCGCCAGGGATTGGTGGAAGAAGCCTATGCCGTCGATGTGGTTGGCCGGGGCGACGAAGTTTTGGATTGGGTGCAGAGTGCAACGTACGATGTCATTTTGCTCGACATCATGTTGCCCGGCATGAACGGCCTGGAAGTTTGCCGCCAATTGCGTGATCAAGGCTATCAGATACCCGTTTTGATGCTGACCGCCCGCGACACCCTGCCCGACAAAGTCAAAGGGCTGGATAGCGGCGCCGATGATTACCTGATCAAACCCTTTGCCATCGAAGAGTTAACCGCCCGACTACGGGCGCTGGCGCGGCGTGAAGGCCCCAGCAAAAGCGCCGAATTAGTCGTCGCCGACCTTTTCCTCAATCCAGCCACCAAATTGGCGCGGCGCGGTGAACGTAGTATCGAATTGACCGCCAAAGAATACGCTTTGCTGGAAACCCTGATGCGTCGTCCCAACCAGGTGGTCAGTCGCCATCAAATTATCGATCATGTTTGGGATATGGAATTCGAATCCGGCTCCAAACTGATTGAGGTCTACATTCACGCCTTGCGCAAAAAAATCGATGAAGATTACCCTGTAAAACTCATTCATACGTTGCGTGGCCTGGGCTACCGCATTGGTGAAGATGAAAATCGTTAACCTGCGCCTGCGCCTGGTCTTATGGAGCGTAGCCCTCGAAACGCTGCTATTGATTGTGTTCGCGGCGGTATTCGTGGCTGTGCTGCAAAATGCCCAGAATCAACAAATCGAAGAAACCTTGCGCCTGAGTGCGGCTCAATTGAATGCCGTGGTGGACATCCAATCTGGACACTATCGGATTTCAACCGCCGAAACCGCGGATATGCGCGCCCGCGGCGTCATGGCTTGGATTTTGTCACCCGATGGACAGTTGGGGCTTACAATTGGCAATGCGGAGAATTATCCAGTTCCCGCCAACCTGCCGCTGCCCGGACAAACTGCCGACCATTTTCTAAAAGAAGAAGAAATTATTCGCCTGTGGGTTAGCCCGCTCACTGAGGGGGCTAACGAATTTGGCACGCTGGTTGTGGCGCTTCCTTTGCGCAGCAGTCAGACCTTTTTGCGCCAGATTTACCTCGGATTAGCGGTCGCCATACCGCTGGTAGTGCTGCTGTCTGCTGCCGGGGGGCTTTTCCTGGCCCGGCGCGCCTTGCAGCCTGTCGCTACCATCACCCACACCGCCCGAACGATCAGCGCCGCCGACCTCAGTCAACGCATCGCTCTGGATTTGCCAGACGATGAGATCGGCCAACTGGCCGCAACCTTCAACGCCATGCTCGAGCGTCTGGATGGCGCTTTCCAGCGCGAGCGCCAGTTTACATCGGATGTTTCGCACGAGTTGCGTACCCCCCTGGGGTTTATCAAAACCCAACTCAGCCTGGCCCGCTCGCGCCCGCGCAACGCCGCCGCTTTGCTGGAGATGATGGCTGGAATGGAGGGGGATGTGGATCGCATGACCCGTCTGGTTGAACAGATGTTATCGCTGGCGCGGGTAGAACAGCGCGGTCTGGAGTCTTTTGTTCCGGTGGATTTGGGCGCGTTGCTGGGCGACCTTCATCAACATTTTCAACCCAAGGGTGGGCAGGATGATATCGAATTGAGCCTGGGATTGCCCCCTCAGGTGGAGTTGACGGTCAATGGGGATCAAGCTGGCTTGCGGCAGGTTTTCACCAATCTGGTGGAGAACGCCTTCAAATACACGCCTCGGGGTGGTCAGATCAACCTGGAGGTAGTCCGCCGCTGGGATCAAATCGAAGTGAAAGTCACCAACTTCGGGATGGTCATTCCTCCCGAGGATATCCCCCATCTGTTTGAGCGTTTTTACCGCGTGGAAAGCTCGCGCTCGCGCGAGACGGGGGGAGCAGGGCTGGGGTTAGCCATCTCGCAGGAGATTGTGCGCCGACATGGTGGCACCATCGAAGTACAAAGTGATGCCGATCGAGGCACTCTATTTTGTGTGCGCTTGCCGGGTCAACATCCTTGAAAAACTCTTACCCTCATCTTACTGTTCTCTTACCCTGCAGTTCTATAATGAAACCAAGCTCGAGATCGAGCAACTATTTCCCTGTTCATTCAAAAGGAGTAATCTATGAAAATTAACCGATTTATTGCCCTGGCAGCTATCGCTTTATTGGTGGTCGGTGCGATGGGCTTCATCTCCTACCGTACCTATGCTCAATCGGGGTCAACTTCCGACGCTTCTGATTGCGCAACGGATAATCAAGCTGACGACGCCACCGAAACCAAAGAGGCCGAAGACACCGATGATGTCGAAGAACAGTGCGGACAGCAAGACGAAAATGTTGACGAAGCTGATTCGGATGCTGTCGAAAACGAAGTCGAAGATGCCAATGAAGATGGTGAGATTCAAGGCGCCGATGCTGCGGATGAAGTTGCTCCTGCGGGCACGCCGGTCACTGCCGAAGACGCTCAGGCTATTGTTGAAGCCGCCAACCCCGGAGCTGCAACCCTGAATGTCGAATTTGACCGCGAGGGTGGCAAGGACATCTGGGAAGTTGAATTGGATAACGGCCAGGATGTGAAAGTAGATGCCGCAACCGGCGAAATTTTGCTCACCGAAAACCGAGATTAACCGTTTAGGACTTACGCACTTGTACAAGAGAATGCCCGAAAATAGGGGTGTGTGGGGG
>CALCSH010000623.1 GCA_937893815.1 uncultured Anaerolineae bacterium
CGACACTGGCGAGCGGGTGATCTATGACAATGGAGATTTAAATCTCAGTGGCGGCGATTTTGCCAACGACAGCGGAACGATCACCGTTCAGGCTAACGACACCGGTGCCGAATTTACGGCTCAGGATGTCACGGTTGGCACGGTAACGGTCAGTATTCCAGATAATATCGCGGATGGGGAACTATCGGTCTCTGGCTCTGGGTTGAGCGTAGATATTGCGGACTTCGTGACACTGGCGGGAGATCTGGGTTTCAAGCTGAGCGGAACGGCACTGGTGGCAGTAGGAACGCTGGGGGCGGAACTGAAGGTGAACGCCGAGACATACGTGAAAGTGACAGGTGCCGAATTTGGATTGAGCAGTGACGGGACGGACGTAGTCTTCGAGACGCATGGGGGTTCGTTCGATGCGAAGGTGCCGGGGATCACAGTCTCGGCGGGTGCGGTGCTGGTGCAATACAACTCGTCGCTGACGACAGACTTCACAGCCACGACACTGAATGTGGGGACGCTGAGCTACACCTTTACGGAAGACATTCTGAAAGAAACGGTTGCCTTCGTGGTGGAAGATTTTGCGGCTTCAATTGCGGACTTCGTGACACTGGCGGGAGATCTGGGTTTCAAGCTGAGCGGAACGGCACTGGTGGCAGTAGGAACGCTGGGGGCGGAACTGAAGGTGAACGCCGAGACATACGTGAAAGTGACAGGTGCCGAATTTGGATTGAGCAGTGACGGGACGGACGTAGTCTTCGAGACGCATGGGGGTTCGTTCGATGCGAAGGTGCCGGGGATCACAGTCTCGGCGGGTGCGGTGCTGGTGCAATACAACTCGTCGCTGACGACAGACTTCACAGCCACGACACTGAATGTGGGATCGATCTCATACACATTCAGTGAAGCGATTGCGTCGGACACGGTGGCCTTTGCGGTGACGGGTTTCAGCGCCAGCGTCTTTGATCTTCTTACAGTATCTGGCAACGCCGCCTTCAGCAAATCCGCACACAACGGCATCGTACTCTCAGATGATAGTGTTATCACCGCCGAGGTCATGACGCTGGGTATGGAGGATGTGAGCGCCTTCGTCGGATTTGGTGGGGTGGGTATCCGGCTCACGGATGTTGATTTGGCTGTTGCCATGATCGCCGAGCAGGGCGGAGCCGGTCGGCAGTGGACAACGGTATCTGGCAATGTTGGCTCTGCGGCATTTGAAGGTGTAACCGGCCTTGTATTGACTGTACATACTGTGGGGGTTGAGATCAACAAGCAGGCCGCAGACGGTACGGTCGTTGATTATGTGGTGACGGCTGGCGAAACCCAGGCAACCGTTTTGGAAGTACAGGTCAGTGCCACGACTACTGTAACTTTCGACATTGACGATGACAATGGCGATTTCGCTCAGGTGACCGGCAATGTAGATATTGATGTCTTTGGCCTTGTGACAGTCAGTGGTGATTTCGCTGTGGAAAAACGCACCAATCAGAGTGTGGTTCTGGATACGGGCGGCAGTGTAAGCGCGAACTTGCTGACCATCGGCATGGCGAATGTGGATGCCTTTGTCGGTTACGATGGGCTTGGCATTCAGTTGAGTGATGTGGATTTAGCCATTGCCCTGTGGAGTGAAGTTGGCGGAACGGGGCGTTCGTGGACGACTGTCAAAGCCGCGGTGGGTTCGGCCACCTTTATTGGAGTGAACGGCCTGGACCTGACCGTCAACACGGCTGCGATCGAAGTCAACAAGCAGGCCGCCGACGGCACGCTGGTAGATTATCACCAGGGCGATGGTGAAACGCAGGCTACAAACCTATCCGTAACGGTTGGCCCTGGTCAGACAGTACTCTTTGACATTGATGACACCAAGGGCGACTATCTCCAGTTAACCGGTAGTGCCGATATTGATATCTTTGGTCTGGCGAGCGTTAGCGGCGATTTCGCTGTAGAGAAGAATTCGAACCAGACAATTGCTCTCTCTGACGATACGACGGCAACTGCTGACCTGCTGACGATTGGTCTGGCGAATGTGAGCGCATTCGTGGGCTTTGGCGGAATTGGCCTTCAGTTGCTTGGTGTCAATTTAGCGATTGCTTTATGGAGCGAGGTTCTTCCGGGAACGCGTAAATGGACTTCGGTGAAAGCCAGTGTGGCTTCGGCTTCATTTGTAGGCGTGAGCGGGCTTGACCTTTCGGTCACCACAGCCGCTATTGAGGTAAACAAGAAAGCCGCGGATGACACGGTGGTCGATTACAAGCAAGGTACAGGCGAGACGAGTGTGACTGTCCTGGATGTGCAAGTTTCACCGACAGAGACCGTTAACTTTGATCTTGACGATGCGAACGGGGACTATTTGCAGGTGACGGGGAGTGCGGAGATCGACCTGTGGGGCTTCGTGAGCGTGAGTGGCAGCTTCGGGGTGGAGAAGAAGACCGGGCAGACAGTGTACGTCTCGACGGCGACGGAAGCCAATGTGGCGGTGTCGGCGAACCTGCTGACGATCGGGCTGGCGAATGTGAGCGCCTTCGTGGGCTATGCTGGCGGGACGCCGGAAGCGATTGGCATCCAGTTGACGGATGTGGACCTGGCGATTGCGCTGTGGAGCGAAGTAGGCGGAGCGGAGCGTTCGTGGACGAGCGTGATGGGGAGCGTGGGGAGCGCCTCGTTCGTGGGGATCAGCGGGTTGACGATTGCGGTGACGAGCGCCGGGGTCGTGGTGAACAAGGCTGCGGCGGATGGCACGGTGGTCGATTACGTAAAGACGGGGACAGAGACGGCAGCGACAGTGTTGAAAGTGGCGACCAGCCCGGCTGCGGCGGATGATGTGACGTTTGCGATCGACGATGCGAACGGGGACTATTTGCAGGTGACGGGGAGTGCGGAGATCGACCTGTGGGGCTTCGTGAGCGTGAGTGGCAGCTTCGGGGTGGAGAAGAAGACTAATCAGAATATAACGCTCTCTACCGGGACGGCGACGGCCGATCTTTTGACGATCGGTTTATCTGACGTCAACGCTTTCTTTGGCTATAAGGGGGGTACGCCAGACGAGTTAGGGTTGAAATTTACTGGTATCGACCTAGCGATTGCTATATGGAGTGAAGCGGAGGGTGGTTCCGGGCGTAGTTGGACGAGTGTGAAGGGCTACATCGCCAGCGCCGAATTCGTGGGCATTGATGCGCTTGAATTGAGCGTCAACACCTTTGGCATCGAGATCAACAATGCCGCTGCTGACGGCACGGTGGTGAATTATGTTGGTGCTGGGGCTACCCAATTGGATGTAGTCGTCGGCCCCGGCAAGACTGTCCACTTCGATTTTGATGGTACGGATGGAGAACTGATCCGCGCTTTTGGTAACGTCACCATCACCATTGTTGACTTTGTGACCATCAGCGGTGACTTCGGCTTTGAGAAACGCACCAGTGGCGATAACTCTACCCTCCTGGTAGGGGCAGCCAATATCTCCACCTTCCTGGGCACGGCGGATGGCTCGATGGGCGTCAGCATCCATGATGCCTATTTCGGCATGGTGCTGATTTCCAATGCCAGCGGGAACAGTTATGCTCTTAACGCAGGCGGTTCTGCTGCCCTGGTGGGCTTTGAAGATATTCTTCAACTCAGTGGCAGCCTGAACGTCAAAGTCAACACCACTGGCGTAGCCGTCAATGAGAGCATAAAAGTTGGTGCCGATACCATTGATATTGTCTTTGCTAACGGCGATGATGTCATGGGCTTCTTCGGCAGCGTTTCGCTTCAGATTGTCAACTTCGTCAAGATTTCGGGTGACTTTGGCTTTGAGAAACACACCAATGGCACGACCACGAAACTGCTTATCGGTGCATCTAACGTCACCATTTTCCTTGGTATTGGATACGGCACACCCGGCGCGCTCGGTTTGCAGGTGACTGGCGCTTATCTGGGCCTGGTATTGATCCAGAACGGTAGCGGGGAACCAAGCTATGCGCTCAGTGCGGGTGGCAACGCAGCGCTGGTTGGTCTGGATGGGCTGGGCTTTGAAGGCAGCATGAGCGTACAGATCAACGAAACCGGTCAGGCGGTTCATGAAGCGATCCAGACGGGTGGCAGCACGGTTAATGTAGATTTTGCTACCGGAGAGAAAATTAAAATCTTCTCGGGTAGTATCACCATCCAGATTGTGGATGTTTTCGTGCTGACCGGTACGGTCAACGCCACTATTCGCCAAAACGGCACGGTGCTGGTTGACATTCCCGAAGCCTCACTGGGTATTACCGTTGATGGCGAAGAAGTTTTTGCTATCTATGCCGCCATCCGCTTTGCGATTTCGCCCTATGATGGTTTCCGGTTGCTGGATATGCGTATCATCAGTTTCAGCATTATGGGCGTTGGTGGTGAACCCACCCCGAATTACACCAAACCGGCTACGGATGTGTTCCTGGCAGGCCTGGACTATGTTACCCTGCCCGCAGGCAGCGCCCCCAGTGCCAGTTTGGCTTACCCCTTTGCTGGCGGTGAGATTGACGCACGCACGCTCAATTCACGCAAGTACGTAGATGTTACGTATACCGATTACAGCGGTACCGGCCTGGATGCTGCCAGCATTTTAGATACTGCACAGGAATTCTCTTTTGCAGGTACTGG
>CALCSH010000624.1 GCA_937893815.1 uncultured Anaerolineae bacterium
CGCCCCCACACACCCCTATTTTCGGGCATTCTCTTGTACAAGTGCGTAAGTCCTATAGGGATCAGGAGCCAGTTCCCAATTCCTAATCACCTAAGGGTCCAATCCCTACAACCGGTAGGCATACTCATCCGCCTTTGATGTAAAAACCAGCCCCCCACACAATAACACCCCCAGGGAAAAACCCAACGCGGGGAGCCAGAAATCCCAACCCGGTACCACGCCATCCAGCAACGGGCGGCGGAAAATTTCCACCAGATAATACAGCGGATTGAAACGAATCATCCATCCCCACTGCGGCGGGATAATCTCCGGCGGATAAATCACCGGAGTGGCGTAGAGCCAGATGGTCAACAGCACATTGAAGACCGGCAACATGTCGGCAAAATAGACCGTGGCCGCCGCCAGCAGCAGCCCCAGGCCAAGCGAGAACATCGCCAGCAGCAGTACGGCCAGCGGCCAGACGAACAGCGCCGGGGTGAGACGCACGCCCAGCACAAGAGCAATCGCCAGCAAGGGCAACAGCGAAACCAACAAATTCACCAATCCGGTGCCAATGGCGGCCACAGCAAAAACCGACTTGGGCACATAGATGCGCTTGAGCAACTCGCCGCTCCACAGCATCTCACCCATCGCCGCGCTGGTCGTGCTCGAAAAGAAAATCCACACCAATTGCCCACTGAGGACATACACAGGAAAATTTTCGATCTGAATGCGGAACAACTGCGAGAATACCACCGTCAGCACCAGCATGGTCAGCAACGGGTTGAGCATCGTCCAGACCACACCCAAGAGCGAACGTTTGTAGCGCGTTTTAACCGCCCGAGCGACAAACTGCACCACCAGTTCGCGGTAGGCAATCAGGGCACGAATTTCTTCGATCAACGGATGCGCAGTGCGAGAAGAATCGTAATAGTCCATTTTAGACATTACCACGAAGACACAAAGGCACGAAGAAAAATCATGAGAAACTTCGGGGTCTTTGGGAATCCCCGTAGAAGTTGTCCAGATTTAGGGGAATTCCTAAAGACCCAAACTTCATGTTTTTGCGGTTTTATTTTAAGACTCTACTGCAAAAACCCTTCACCGCTGAGAACGCGGAGTGCGCAGAGTTTTAAAAGTGCAAAATCGGTAAAAAAGAAGCCATTTTTCTGCGAAATCGTCAAAAAATCTCCGCGTTCTCTGCGCACTCTGCGGTGAAAATGTCTTTTTTGCAGTGGAGTCATTTTAAGGATTGAGCGCATAGAGATAAACATCCCTTTGGGCGTATACCTGCGTCGTGAACAGGTTGAAGAATTCCTCGCTCAGCGCGGGTGAGGCGTACACATCGGGGCGGAATTCTGCCTCCGGGGGGTAGAACAATACATAATCATACCCATTCCTGGCCAGGCTTTCAGCCAACGCAGCTGGCGTCTCGGAGTTTTGCAGCAGCTCGTAAGCTTCTTTTGAAAAGAGCGGCCCGTAAATTGCTGAATCGGTATACAGACGCAGTTCATTGCCCACGGAGAATACTTTGAACTGCCCTAGTTGGTCAAGGTATTCAAAAGCACCGTACACCGGCAAAATGCGCTCAATAAATTCTTCCTGCATTTCCGTACCCAGCCAGATTCCAACCGGGTAGCGTTCGGGAATTTCCCACCAGCGCGCGGTAAAGGCTAATCGGGTAGAAAAGATGTAGAGCAGGCCCAAAGCAAAGAAAACCACAACGGATGAACGCAGATCAACGCGGATTATTCTCTTTTTTTGTGTGTGCGAAGTTTTCGACAAATGCAAAAATACTTGCTGAATATTCAACGCCGCTAACGCGCTCAACAGCGGGAACAACGGCATCAGGTAGCGAATGCTGCCGCCGAATGCGAAAATCATCACCAGGGATGCGGCAAAAACCAGCAGCAATCCCCGGGGGAGTTTACGATTTTCGCCACGCCAGCCGTATAACCAGGGCAATCCTAACAAGGGCAACGCGCCCAGCACCGCGCCCGGCGCTTCGTGGTAGTAACGATATGAGTCGGTAATGCCCGCCCAGGGGAAGGCGAGCATGCGCCAGGCAATTCCGCCCGTGGGCTGGATTCGAAAGAAAGGCGCTACGAACCAATCCGGGCTGTGGAAGATTTGGTTGTAGTTGGGGAAGATGGGGTTGCCCGTCCAGATGAAGTCGCGCAGCAGCCAGGGGAGCCAAAGCAACAATGCGGGCAACCCCAAGAGCAAAACACGGAGACACGAAGAGCACAGAGTTTGTATTTTTGTTTTTCTCTGTGAATTCTGTGTCTTCGTGATGAACGCCCACACCCAAAAAGGCAGCAGCAAGAAGAAGGCATTCAGTTTCGTCCCCAGCGCCAACCCGGAGAAGATACCCTTCAGCAGCAGCCAGCGGTTATTGGGTTGATCGCGCCAAAGAAGAAAAGCCTGCAACGCAGCGGTGACAAAGACGGCGACAAAAATATCCGTGTAGGCTGTGGCGGATTCGATCCCGATGATCGGCAGGGAATAAAGAATCAGGGCAGCAATCAGACCTGTGCGGTGATTACCCAGCCGCCTGCCGATGAAATAGGTCTGTGCGGCAAGCAGCAGCCCGGCGCTGAAGTTGAGCAAAGTCGGCAGGGGTTGCTCGCCCAGACCGAGCGCCAGGGTGTAGAGCATCTCGCCGTAGTGCGCCGAATAGGTTTGAAAAGATTCGGGCAATTCGAGCATCCGCCCAGCATCGAGATAGCGCATAGGAGCAGCAAGATGATAGCCAAGCGCGTCATACCGCACGGCAGGAGCCAGCGCCCAAAAGAAACTCCCCGCGGCAAGGAGGACGAAGAGAAAAAGAGTCAGTGCGTCGGCAAAATCAATTCCTACCACAAAGGCACGAAAGCACGAAGAAATTTTTAATAGTTTCCTTGGTGTCGTTGTGTCTTTGAAGTAAGAAAAAGCTCCCCATGAACTCAAAACAACCAGCAACGCATAAAACACACTGCGCTGATAAAGACCGATCACGCCCAGTAGAAAAGTCAGCACCATCAGCGCACCCCACCCCAAAGCCAGGGAAAGAACATCCGCTTCTCGGGCAAGTAACGCTCCCAGGGGGATGATCCGCTTGAAAAGTTGTTTTCCCAATCCCCAACTGAGCCACACAATCCAGAATAATAATAGCAGACTGCCCCCCCAGGTACGCATAGCAACCAGAAGCAAAGCCGCGGCCAACCCCAAAGCGAGCAAGGACAAAACGCGCCCGGTTTTCAGAAGGAACAAAATTCCCGCGACGAGAAAGATCAGCAGGTAGATCAGGCCAATGGTGGTATCACTCTCGTAAACCGCAAAAGGAGCGCGTGGATGAAGAAATGTCTGCCCGGCGATAACGATGCTCAATAACAGGCTGATGATAATACCCGCAGTGCCAAACCGAGTTTTCAAACGAAACTTCCAATCTGAACCACGATGGCACCAAGGCACGAAGATAAAGTCTTATTCATTACTTTGTGCCCTCGTGTCTTTGTGGTGAAATCATTGCTTGAGCGCTTCAACCAACGGACGCGTGACCTGCTCCCAATCGGCGGCTTCAACAAAAATGCGCACCTGTTCATCGTTGCGCAGGCCGTTTTCCGAGAGCAGCGCCTGGTCGATAGCAACGGCGAAATCTTCTGGCAAATCCGCCAGGATCACACCGGGCCAATCGCAGAGTTCTTCCAGGGATGTCGCCACCACCGGCACGCCCATCGCCAAATATTCCAGCACCTTGAGCGGCCGCACGGCGTGGGTCAGGTCGGTGAGTTTGAACGGCAATATGCCAACATCGAAACGAGCTACCTGATTGGTAATTTTTTCATAGGGTACGGTTTGACGATGGGTGACGTTAGACAAGCGCGTGAGGGTTGCAAGCGAGATCGAGGCTGGGCCGATCAAGCGAAATTGATACCCCGGGCGCAGGCGGGCAACTTCAGCCAGCAGGTCGAGATCAAACCACGCAGCAACCGCTCCGTGGAAGCCGATCACCGGGGCGGGATTTGCGGGAGGCGGTGCGGGCGTAAAATGCGCCAAATCCACCCCATTGGGAATAAGCCGCACGTCCGGACGTTGGGGTTGAATGCGCCGCTGCAGCACTTCCGACGAAGTGATCACCAAATCGGCTTCGACGAGTAACGATTGATGATAATCCACAGCGCGTTGACCCGACGGTAATCCTTGCACACGGTCGGACTCGGCGTGGATGCTGATATCATCAAGCACATCGTAAACCACAAAAGGCTGATCGTAGTCGGCCAGGCGCGGGTAATGATGGGGGTAATATACAACCACCGCCGCGCCGCGCAAACAAACTTCATCGTTGGGGCCGAGAATATGCAGCAAAGGATGCGGACTGTCGGCGCGTCGCTCTGGATCGCCCCAAAAGGTTTCGATTCCTGCTTTTGCCAACTGCAATGCAATCTGATGCGGACGCTGTTTGATTCCCTCCCAGGCGATACCCGGTGCAGTCGGGAAATAAGCCACGGGCAGGCGCGGTGCGGCTTCGTTCAAGTCAGGCAATTTCCCTCGCAGCAAATTCAGCCAGACGGCGCGCCAGCGCTCCAAGGAGAAGGATTGCGCCACTTCGCGGCCGCGTGCCCCCAATTCAGCGCGCAGTGCCGGGTTAGCGAGTAACTCTCGCAAGCCTCGCGCCAGCGCCGGGGCGGTCGGTTCAATCAGCAGGCCGTTATAGCGATGGATGACCAGATTCGGCAGCCCGCCCACATCCGTAGCAATAACAGCCACACCCGCGGCCAACGCTTCCAGGCAAGAGAGCGATGTTCCCTCGCTGTGTACCGTTGGAATCAGGGCGATCTGCGCTTGTTGGTAGACGGCAGGCATGTCTTCAGGGGGCAAAGCCTCCCAACGTACCCGTCCCGGGAATTGCGCCATCAGCGTTTCAACATGCGCCGCCTCAGGTGGATCGGCCTGACCGACGAAGTAGAACTCCACCAGGGGATAAGCCTTCAAGATTTCAGGCAAGATCTCGGCCACCAGCCAGAAACCGCGCGGGCGATACAGGCGTCGGGGGTAGAGAATGACCAGGCCCTCACCCCCAGCCCCTCTCCCATTGGGAGAGGGGAGTTGGGGTGAGGGCGTAAACACATCCACATCCACAAAATTAGGCACATACACAAATTTTTCCGCCAAACCTGCGGCATTGGCGCGCACCCAGTTGATCGTGTTTGTATCCACCGAAACAACCGTATCCAGATGGCGGCAGGCATGCAACACAGTTTGCATGGCGGGCAGATTGGCCTGAAAATCGCTGTAATCCCAAAAGACGCCATGACTAATGCCCAGCGCCGCCCCCTCCACTGGCACAGCTAACGAAAAGGGCGAAAAAATCGTCAGCACTGCGGCGTGGGGCAGGCGAGAATAGGCTTCGGGCAGGCGCGCCGCATCATCGCCGACATCAATCCCCGTGACGCGCAAATCGCGGTAATACCGCACCCAATAGCCATTGCCGCACTGGTAGACCTCCGGAAAATAGCCCAATTCCCGGATCAAATCGGCCATCTCCAGCACATAACGCTCAGCCCCGCCCGCATATAGAACATTGCCGTCAAAGTCAAAAAAGGTATAGGTCAGAATCACAACCCTGCGCTCAGGCTGAATTTCGGGATGCCCCAATTGATACGGAGGTTGATACGAAATTTCAGAAACGTTGACAACTGGGTGTACTTGTTTGCGGAAATGGTGGCGGATGCGCTTAAGCACCGGGAGCAGCCCCAACCGGATGATGACTCTGCGCCCCATAGCACGGATGTTCGCGCTACGCCCCGGCATGAGAGGCGGGCGAAGAGCGTCCAACTGTCCCCGCAGGTGAACAATCTCCAAATTTTTGCCCACTAATACGCCGGTATGATCGTGTTCCATCTGCCGCACCAGGCCGGTATAATCGAAGACTTGCTGATACTCAAGTTGTTTGATCGTTTCGATCAGGGCGGCTTCGTTTTGCGATTCGAGTTCAGCTAGTATTTCTGCAATGGCGGCATCTTTACGGTGTTCAAGTTTTTCCAGCGTTTCGGCAAGCTGCGCAGCGTTGCTTTCTTCCAACTCGCGGGCGCGCTGGGTGAATTCGGCTTCAAGTTGGTGAACTGTCAGGGCCAGTTCTGCCGCACTTTGACGCTCAATCTCCTGGACGCGCCTGAGTAACGCCTGAGTATTACGCTGTTCGAGGCGCCGAAGTTGTTCACGCAGTTCATCAATTTGAGCCAGAAAGTCGGCGCGCTGCGAATCGGTGGCGCGGCGGGCTTCGATTTGCATAGCCAGCGCGTCAGCGAGGGCGGCAGTCAGCGATTCAGACTCAGATGAAGTGGAATGCACCTGAGCAGGAGCCCCCCACTCGCTCAATGACACAGTCGCATCAGCCACCGCTCCCAACCCCGCTACCAGGTAACTGGTCTGCGCGGCGGGGACGATTCCCGCCCGGTGAGTATCGATCAGCAATGATTTGAGTTCGGGAGCAATCCCTGCTACCCCTTCGATAAAACTCTCTGTCCAACTTGCGCCGAGATGCGCATTACCGAGAAAGTTCAGATCAGCCGTTTTGAATACTCGTCTCAGATCGTGCGTGGGGATTTCTTTGCCAAACGGCCACAAATTCTGGCTGCTCTTGTGAGCGCGCCATAGCCAATACCAGTAATTCTGAGCATTGGGCACCAGTGCCAGCACATATTTGCGGCTGCGGCTGGACATGGCGCGCACGAGAGCCACCTGCTGCTCAAAATTGTAGTGCTCCAACACCCCGGCATTAAAAACCAGATCAAATTCCGCCGCGCCGGATTGGAAAGCATCTTCCAGCACGAACTCAGCCGTCAGGTTGGCGTGCGCAAAAAGTTGGCGCGCCTGCGCTAACGCTACAGACGAAAAATCCAGCAAGGTGACGTCGAATCCATTTTGCGCCAACGCCAGACTCTGTTGCCCAGTTCCACAGCCCGCTTCGAGTACGCGCCCGCCTGAGGGAAGCAGTTTCTTCACCAGAGCAACGAACTCAGCCCGAAACTGGCGCGTATGTTCGTCTTCATCTGCGGCAGGCAGCGAAGCGTAATAGTCGTCCCATTTTTGGCGTTCGTGATCGGTGGACATAGAATAGGCGCTTGGGGGCTTAGGCGATTAGGCGATTAGGCGTTAAACGCCTGATACCTAACCGCCTAATACCTGCTTTTAAACACAAAATTCACTGGCAGGCGGTGTACGCTCTGCCGCGCACGACTTTACTACCAATGAACTTTTTTTTACGATCAGACCTCCGCGGTTGTGTAGGTTGATGATGTAGAAGATTGCTCTAAGAAAGCACTCTGATCTTTCAGAAAGCTCCTTGCGTAAACCCCGGAGGTCTTAAATTAACGAAACTTTCTTTTACGCCGCCAATTAATCACCGGAGCCAATGCGCGGCGAGTGAAATATCGAAGATAAATCATCGAGAACCAGTTTCCCCCATCGCGGCGATGGATGCGCAACATTTCCGGCCAGCAGCGTTCATCGGCGGCGATGGTCTTGGTATCGTCGTGCAGGCGAAAGTTAGCCCACACGCGCCCCGGCAAATAGCGAATTTCGGCTACCTCAGCCAGTCGCACCCACAGATCATAATCCATCGCAAAGTAGAAACTCTCATCCAATGGGCCGACCTGCTGCCATAAATCTACCCGCCAGAAAGCGGCCTGCTGCGGAATATAGACTCCGCCGCGGCGCAGACGTTCCAGGCTGGTCTGTTGGGCGTTAAATTGGCCGATGACATGCCCCTGTGCGTCGATAAAATCTGTATCGCCGTAGGCCAGCCCAACGACAGGGTTTTGGGTTAGAAATTCCACAGCGGCGGCAACAGCACCTGGATTATAGGTATCATCCGAATTAATATAGGCCAAAATCTCTCCCTTGGCATGGGCAAAGCCTTTGTTGATGGCCGCGGTCTGCCCGGCATCGGGTTCAGAGGTCCACCAGGCCAACCGGTCGGCATAGCGCTGTATGATTTCTACGCTGCCATCCGTCGAGCCACCATCAACGATGAGATATTCGATATTGGGGTACTCCTGCCTCAGCACCGAGCGGATGGTGGCTTCGAGATAGTTGGCCTGATTGAACGAGGGGGTGACAATCGAAACTAGCGGTTGCTGGTCCACTGCTGCCATTCTTCTTCGGAATAGTAAATTTTCGCCACATCGGCGGTCAACTCACGTACCCGGGTGACTTCATCATCGCTCAGACGGTGTTTCCAGTTGAGCAAGTTGGCGCGGCTGTCGAGCAGGGTGGAAAATTCACGTTGTTCGGGCTGCTCCTTGGGGTTGCTTTTCTGTGTCGATTTGACAATTGAGCGCCGCACCCAGGGGGTAAAGGCCAATCCCAGAGCGGCATACATATTTTCGTAGCCCTCCACCGGATGTAGTGAAATGTCTTCGTGACGAACCACCACAAAATTGGGGTACGAAGTGCGGTATTTATCCACCACGTTATACACCATACGCCATAGCAGACTGCCTTGCGCCACAATATCCTCCGTATACGGCAGCATGTCCTCCATATCCTGCTGATATTCGTCCAGGTGATCGCGCATCAGCAGGGGTTGATCGAGGATATTCTGGAAATCGAACGTCCAGCCCAGGCGTTTGAGGCTGCTGACAAAAGCGACCGGATGGCGCACGACGATGACGATTTTTGCGCCTAGTCGGTGCGAGAACCACGGGGAGGAAAACACCGCAAATGGGTCTTTGAGTAGCGGACGAGCATCGGTGAGGTTCCCCTTAATAAAGCGGAACATATCCCGGAGCATTCTGCCAATATCTTTGACGGTGCGAATGGAGAAAATTTCGGTGCTAATATGGTAGCGGTACTCCAGAGTTTCGCTCAGCGCCGGGAGAAAAGAATCTTCGTTTTCATCGCAGATATATTGGTACCAGTGCGCCACCGGGGTACGCATCACGCCGGGGCGATGCCAGATGTTGAGCGGCTCGCTGAGATAGATCACATCGCGGCTGGCGGCGATCATTTTGCCAACCCAGGTTGTGCCTGAACGATGCACGCCGGTAATTAGAATCGGGGCGGTAATGCTGTTGGCATTCAACCCCGGCCAGTTTCGCAAACGCGGATCATCACCAACTTCGGGACGGAAGTGGGTCATCAACGAGTAATACCATTCCGCCGCGCCGCTCCATCTCAACAAGCTGAGCAGGGCGTAGATCATGCGGTGCCAGTAGAATTTAAGCAAGCTGGGGTCGCGAATAGTAGCCCGCCAGTAATCGCGCAGCGCCGGGCCGGGTAAGCCGCCTTCGAGCAGGTAACGCCCACTAATATTGTAGGCTCCGCCCAAAATGCGCCGTTTGAGTTTTTTCATGCGCCCGGTCAGCGAATCTTGTTCTTGCATCCAGTCGAGCACGCGGAATACTTCCTGGCTGAACTCTGCGGCGCGGGCCACGTTTTTGGCATCGCGGTGATGGCGGGCTCCCGCCCAGATGGAGGGCACATGCTGCGCCCCGGCCAAATTCGTGATACGCAACCAAAGATGATGATCAAGCAAATAATGATATGACTGATCCAGAAAGCCAACGTTTTCCAACGCATCGCGGCGCATGAATACGGCTGGCTGGCAGATGATGTTGTAACACATCAAATCTTCCATGCCCCAATCGCCAAAGGTCTGATTATGGAGCGGGTAGCCATTAGCATCCATCGAGATGGCATTGCCGAAAACCATACCCACATCGGGGTGCGCCTGGATGGCATCCACAGCCTGGGCAATAGCATCCGGAAAGTAAATATCATCGGAGTTGAGCCAAGCCACAATCTCGCCACGGGCTCGCTTAAGTCCCTTATTGATGGCATCGGCCTGCCCGTGATCTGGCTCTGAGATCCACCAGGCTAGCTGATCGGCATATTTCTTAATAATCTCAATACTGCCATCATTCGAGCCGCCATCGACAACAATATACTCAATATTAGGGTAATCTTGCGCCAGCACCGAGCGGATGGTTTCTTCCAGGAATTGAGCCTGGTTATAGGAGGGGGTGACTACGGATACGAGTGGTTTCATGGGGTAGGGGAGTAAGAAATAGGAAGTAAGGGGTGTTGGTCTACTCCCTACTCCCTACTTCCTACTCCTGCACTCACTTTCTCAAATTAAAAATTATAAAGCTGTTATTTTCAACAACAACGGCATAATTAGCATATAAAAATTCCGACAAACGCGCATCGGCACGAAATTCGCCGACTTGGGTAGTGACAAAATAATCGTATTTGGGGATCATGTCATATTGCGCCTGAAGAACTTCTTCTTCTGGGGTGCCTGCCAGCACGCGCATATCAATATCACCCTGACTGAGCCAGGGGTCGTTGGGTACCCAGCCAAAGAAATACAACGCCTGTCCGTAAGCCTGACTCATCGCCAGAACATTGGAATCGGGAGGTATCCATTCGCCAACTTCCTGCCAGAAGGCGGCATCGCCGCGGTAGTCATCCCGAGCCAAGTTCACGCGCACATCCCAGGCTTTGAAGGCCGCTCCGCCAAAAAGGATGACAATGACCAATAAGCGCGCCCAAATGCTCTGCTCTACGAGAGCCATCCGCGTCAATATTTCAGAGGCCAGCACGGTGAGCGATGCGGCAATAATTAATATCAAGGGCAATTGGTAATAATCATGCGTCAGGGTGTGGTAGGCAAAGGTCATGCTATACGCCACATAGCCCAGCCACATCCCGGCCAGCAAGCCGCGCTTGCCCGAATCGCGCAGCAATAACAAACCAATCAACGCGGCCAGCAATGTGCCAAAACCGCAGATATTAGTCGCCATCTCCTGCCAGCGGATATAAAAAGCCGGATCACGCAGCAGATCGGGGAAGAAGCGATACTGAAACTGCTGCCGCAATACGCCACTAATCCACAAGCCATTGATATAGAATAGTGTCGTCGGCAGAATGGTCAACACGCCCAAAGTCCAAACCTGGCGGTCACGCAAAGCCTTGCGCAAACCAATCCCCGCCAGAACCAGGCCTACCAGGCCACTGCCCACAAAGAATACCGCCACAGTTTTGATATATAGTGACACGCCCGCTAACAATCCTGCCAGCAAGGCGCTTTTGATCGTTCGCAGGCGATACCAACGTGCCGCCGCCCACATTGCCCAAGCAATCGATGCCACCATCAAAGGATCGGGTTGGAAGGAACGGGAAGCGTAGATACTGTACGGCAAGAAAAGTATGTAGAATAATGCCACCACGCCACCATCGAAAGTGCCGAATTCGCGCCCCAACAAAAACACGGCCATAGCGCCTGAGATCCAAAATAACGCCGAGAGCAAGCGTGGAACCCACAAATGCTCACCTCCGACCAGGGAATAACCCCAGGCAGATAGACGCTCCAAAATCGGCGGCTCGATAGGTGCTTCGGCTTCCATCCCTTGAATTGCGCGTTCACGCTGCCATGCGGGAGCATCCCCCAGGTTGGCGTAGTACATGCCGCGGGCAATAATCGCTGAACGCAATTGTCTTGTGGCATGGAAATCTAGCGGAGGGTCCGTCAAATCATAGGCGCGGATGCCCAGACCAAACGTCACCGCCAAAATAACCACCAGCCAAAGCAGCCAGCGGGGCTGAAAGAAAAGCGAAGTTTGATCGTTCATGGTACCAAATCGTATAAAACGTATCCATCCCCGCGGGCAATCACAGGGTAGTTTTCATCCAACATGGTTTGCAGAGCGGGTTGCTGCGCTAACTGCGAGAGGGCAGTGATCAAAAAATAGCGTTTATCAGCGGTGCGTTCAGCAAAGTCGCTTTCAAATTTACTGGTGTCGCCTCCGCGTAACTCGGTTAGATCGCGCTCGATGCCGCTCGGCCACAGGCTGACATGTGTCCAGCCGTAGTACATCAGGCGAAAACCATAATCTTGCGTCAGAGCAATAACATTCCCATCGTCGGGGGTTTGCTCACCGAGTGCGGCCCAATAGGCGGGTTCATGGTGATAATCTTGAGCGGCCAGGGTGGAGCGTACTGTCCATAGGGGGTAGAAAATCGCTGCCAGTGCAATCACCACGAAGAGAATCCGCCAACGCCTTTGAAGCTGATTCAGTTTCTCAAAGAGCAGGTCTGCCATCGGAGCCAGTGACAAGGCCAGCACCGGTATCAACTGAATATGATAATAATCATGGGTATACATCTGGTAGGGCAGCGTCAATCCGTAGAGGATATATCCAATCCACAGTCCCATCAACAGCGCCCGCGGCAAAGATTTGGCGATCAACACGCCCACCAGCCCCAAAAAAATCAATGCCAGGCTCATCAGGTAGCTCAAAAAACTCAACCAGCGAATATAAAAGCCCGGATCGGTGATTAAGTGAATTAAAGCCAGCGTCCATCCCGCCAGGTAATCGGCGGAACTGCCAGGATCGCGAAATAGATAATACCCCGCCGGTGGCACGATCATCAGCGCCGCCATCGCCCACACCTGCGGGTTGCGCCAGTTTGGCCGCAAACCAGCATACAGCACCGCGGCGACAGCCATCCCGGCAATCAGGTAGGCGGCCATAATTTTGACCAGCACGGCAAAGGCACTCAATAGTCCCGCCAGAATTGCCCATTTCCAACTACGTTCTTCACTCCAACGATAAAAAGCAAAAATGGAAACTATCACGCCGACCGTCATCAGCGGATCAGGCTGAAAAGAGCGACTGGCCTGCACACCAAAGGGCAAAAAAAGATAATACCCCAGAGCGAAAACAGCTCCGGTCGTAGAAGCCATGCGCCGTGACAGCGCGAAAAGTACCATTCCGCCCCCCAGCCAGATGAGCGAATTGATGATGCGCGGTATTGCCAGGTTTTCGCCACCCATCGCTTTATACACAAATGCTGTAATGGTTTCGATAATGGGTGGTTCAAAAGCGCCAATCGTGGCCTTCAAACTGACAGCCTGATCGCGAGTACTAAGATCGGAGTCAGGCGCCATAGCGTAGTAGATGCCACGAGCAACAATCGCACTATGGAGTTGGCGCGTGGGATGAAAATCCAGCGGCGGGTCACTAAGATCGTACAAACGAATGCCCAGCCCAAGCAAGAAGAAAATTACCAGAACCAACCTTACTGGCATCGAAAGTGGTGTAGACTGTTTTTCCATCAATATCTTTGGATGATCTTCCTGCTTCAGAATAAATCGTCGTAATTAATCTTTGGATAAACGGTCAACTTACCCCCAATTGTAGCATCCAACACGCGGCGGCCTGCGGTTTCAAAAGCCTGACGCGCCCTGATGTAAGCCTGTTCAGAAGTATCAAGATCGGGCAACTGCCAGCGGAAACCTTTGCCGAAATAACGCGGATCAAAATGATTAGGATCATCGCCGCCAGAAACCACCGTGGTATTGGGCTGACCTTTGCTGGTAAATGAGTGATCCACGCCGATCAAAATGACTTCATCAAAGCCCATGTGGTAGGCCAGTTGCAGGCAGGCATAGGTAACCGTTGCTCCCTCCCATAGACGGGAGCAGGCATCGGTGGCGAATTTGGGGCCAGTGTAGGTGGTATGCAAAAAGGTTGGAAGGTTCGCAAGTTTAAGGTTAAAAGTTTGAAAAAAGCGCCGCGAACGCCAGGAGAAAAAGCGCGGCATATCAAGATTGAGAAAGTCTTCGGCGCACTGCTCGTTGACCAGATCATTGACCGAGACCAAAAAACTGGTCTGGAAGCCCCACTCTGGAAATGCCAGATAGATGCGATTCATCCCAAAGGTATATTCATTTTTCAACTTCGAGACATCGGTCTGTTTCAGGCTGGGGCCATTGCCAATGATAAAACAACGCTCACCTTTGTAGGCATTCTTAAGCGCGGCCAATTGGCGGATACTCTCACGCCGCCAGGGGTGCAAGGTCGCCATAGGCCATTGAGCGGCGCGGCTGAGGGCGTAGCGGGTTTCGCTGATGGGTTGCCAGAAGGCGGAGGGGAAAAAGTTTTTGATGGTTTTGCGGAGGTTGGTCATAATACATTCGTCGGGCGTCGTGACGCATTATTCCGTGCTGAGTCTCGCCGTCGCGCCCCCATCCACGATCAGAGCCTGACCGGTCATGAAGGAAGATTGGCTATCATTGGCTAAAAAGTAGATCGCCTGGGCAATTTCTTCGGGTGTCCCAACTTTCCCGCTGACGGTTTTGGCAGCCAGGTTTTCCAAGCGCTGCTGCACCGAGCCATCCCCAGCGTGATCGCGGTTCATTCCGGCGCGCAGCATGGGTGTATCCACTGCGCCGGGCAAAATCGCATTCACGCGGATATTCTGCGGGGCAAACTCAATTGCCATTGCCCGCGTCAGGGCTAAAAGTCCCCCCTTACTGGCCGCGTAAGCAGCAATATTTTTGGAGGTCGCCACGGCATGCACCGAGGAAACATTTACCACCGCGCCACCGCCCTGATTTTCTAGCAGCGGGTAGGCAAGCTTGGCGCTTAAAAACACCGAACGCAAATTGGAGGCCATCACCGCGTCCCACTCTTCGACACTGGTTTCTAATAACGGTTTGGTAATTTGGTAGGCGGCATTGTTAATCAGTGCGTCGAGGGTGTGAGTAAATTGCTGTGTACGCTCAAAAATCGCTTCCAGCGCAGCCGGGTCCGAAATATCAGCCTTGATAAACAGGCTATTGGCGGGGAACCCAGCGCCAAACTCAGCGCGATCCACGCCGATCACGCGCCAGCCTTTTTGGGCGAATAAATCCACGGTAGCTCGGCCAATACCACCTGCCGCTCCCGTAATTAGCATATATTTTGAATCTATCATTTGGTCACTTGCTTATTTGCAGATTGGATGAATCAATACCTAGCCCATCCAGCAGATTCTTGATCGTGTTCCAGTGGACGCGCTCCCAGGCCGCCGGGCTGGAATTGGAATTATGTGGAGCCAGCATAACATTGTCCATCTGGAGCAGCGGACTCACCCCGGGGATGGGTTCATATTCGAAAACATCCAGCGCCGCCCCGGCGATAACCTTGTTCTCGAGGGCCTGCACCAAAGCGGATTCATCCACAATCGGGCCGCGCGCTGAGTTAATCAAAATCGCTTCGGGCTTCATCTTGGAGAGTGTTTCAGTATTAATCAAGTGAACACTGGTCGGGTTGAGATCGCAATTCACGCTGACAAAGTCGGCTCGGCTTAACAACGCATCGAGCGAAACCATTTCCAGGCGTTGCTCACTCACAAAATCCGGCTCGATTTGGCGAATATCATTGCCCAGCAATTCCATACCGAAGGCAGCGGCGCGGCGTATAACCGCCTTGCCGATATTGCCCACACCAATCACCCCCAGGGTACACTCACTCAATGAGCGCCCGGGGATTTTCTGCCACTGAGCGGCTTTCATGGCACGATCCATCCACGGCTGGCGACGGGCAAAGGCAAGGATATAACCCATCACCGTGTCGGCGACGGGCAGGGTGAAAGCGTTGGGCGTATTGCCAATCTTGATGCCCAACCGGGCACAGGCAGCTTTGTCAATTGAGTCGATGCCCGTGCCCCATTTAGAGATGACCTTCAAGCGCGGCACACACGCATCAAGCACGCGCGGCGTATAACGGTCATCGCCGCAGATGGCACCATCAAACTGACCGGCATATTCGAGCAGATGCGCTTCTTCCAAACGCTCTTCCACTTCAGGGACAATCAAATCCAAACCGTAGCTCTCCAACACCGGACGGAAGCGATCGAGAAAGGGAATCATGTAGGGGGCGGTGAATAGGATTGTAGGCACAGTTGGGTAATAGGCGATTAGGTATCAGGTAATTAGGAGATAAACCCCAATTACCTGATTTCGGATTACCTGCTCACCTTCCTCCTCATCAAAAAGTCTACGATCTCAAAATCGAGTTCTTCATCAATATCCCAGGCTTCAGCGGCATTAATCTCGAACATCATTGGGCGCTCCCCCAGACGATTGCGTCGCTTCAGCAAAGTGTCTTTTTTAAACATATAAATGCAGGAATTTTCTTCGTATATGGGCGGTAAATCCTGCGTTTGCAGCAAAACCGCAGGGTTGTGATTGACCGCCCGCCCGAGTTGATCCCACAGACGGGTTTGCAAGCGCGTCACCGCGAAAAGCGAATCGTAGGCCGGATATTGCCGCATCAACATATCAATCGCACACGTCACAGTTTCAGCGCGCAACAAGGGATTGGTGCTGTGCGTCTGAAGATAAAAATCAGCCTCGACCTGTGCCATATCATAGGCCAGAATTTCATTCATCGGAACAGAATCGGCGCAAAGATGCGCGGGACGCTCAATCACCTTCACAGCTGGGAATTGTTCCCGCAGGCCATGTTGTACTTCTGGGCTATCAGTATTGACAATGATCTCAGCGATTTGCGGCACGCCTAATAATGTCTCGATAATATGATGAAAAAGCGGTTTCCCAGCCAGGGGGCGGTAATTCTTGCCCGGCACTCGTTGAGAACCATGTCGCATGGGGACAAGGGCAACAATTCGTGTCATAGCGTGATTATACCCTCACTCCCCATACTCTATCGGCTGGATGCGCCGCGGTGCAGGCGTTTTCTCGTCCAGAATTCCTGGCGGATAGTAAAAAGCACGGTGCAGTTGCGCGTCCACTTTACCCGAATAGCGATAACCACGGTATGTACCCCAGTATTGATACAAACGAAACCAGAAAATGCTGCGCCAATGCCCCACGAGCACACGCTCACGGCGGGCTTGCACTACATCCAAAAGCGTGCGGCCCAGCCATAGGCGCACAAAATTCCAAAGATTGAACTGGCTGTGCGGCAAAATCTGTTTCATGGCGATGGCTTCGCGGCGATAGCGATTATATACCGTGGCGGGTTGCTCATCATGCAGGTGAATCACTTCGGCCTCGGCCACATAAGCCACCGCATAGCTCTGCTGGCTGGCCCAACTGCTCCAGGCCAGGTCTTCCAACCCGGTCAAATTTTCGTTGTAGGGATGCTGCTCCCACAGCGCGCGCCGGATGGCGGCGTTGGCGTTGTGCGAGTAGGGATGTCCCTGGCGCAGCTGCGATGTGTCGGGGAAATATTTACGAAAAAACTGATGCTCCGAATAATGATTAGTCACTCCACCGCGCTGCTTGCCATAGCTCACAGCAATTTCATCGTCAGCAAACGGCGCTAAAAGCTGCTCCAGCCAGTCGGGATAGACCGGGTAACAATGGGCGCTGGTGATGACAATATACTCCCCGCTTGCCGCCCGGATGCCGGTATTCAGCGAACGCCCAAAAGTAAATGCCTCCGGCGCAATCTCAACCACCTTCACCGGGTAATGCGAGGCAATCGCCACAGTGGCATCCGTAGAACCGGAATCCACCAATATAATTTCAACATCAGCCACCGTCTGCTTGGTGATGCCCGTCAGCAGGCGGCCAATGTGCTGTTCTTCGTTGTAAGCGCGGATCACGACCGAGCAGCGCGGCTGACTACCAGTCATTATTTTGCTCATAGCCCAGTCGAATCAGTAAATCCCCGGCGACATCTTTAAACAGAGATTTATTGGCATCACTAAAGGATTCGCTCCACTTGCCGATTTTTCCACTGCGGAAAGTGGGGGAACGCGCGGGGTCAATGGCGGATTCCAACACTCGTAAGGCTTCCTGCTCCCCCACATGGAGTTTCAGGCCGCGGCTCCGGGCGTGATTCAGCACCTTGAGCAGGGTTTGCTCTCGATGGGTAATAAAATCTTCATAATGCAGAACCAGCACAGCAGGCGCGTCGAGCCAGTCCATATAGGGGTCAAAGCGTCCCCGAATATCCGGGAAAGGCACGGCCAAATCCGGCAAGCCTGAAATACTCGTCCGCAAGCGTTCATCAAAATTTGTGAGTTCGTGGCGATAATGGGCATGATGCACGTGATTCGGCTCCATCTCAGTGACATAATGCACGTGCGAAACAACCACATCGCGCGGATCGCGCAGAATAAAAAACGGGGCCGCGCCCGGCTCGGTGAGATGCGCCACAACTTCGGGCAGGGCGTGCAAATGACCGTAAGCAATATCACCGGGGCGCAGGCGGTTTAGCTGCCGCATCAGGTCATCCACCGGTAAG
>CALCSH010000625.1 GCA_937893815.1 uncultured Anaerolineae bacterium
AGAATATTGCTTTCACCACGGATGTTCAAGATTGTGCTACCCGTATCGTGAGCATTGCCATTGACGAAAACTGATCCTGCGAGACTATCGAGTGAGAATATACTGTTGCCCAAATTAATAATGTCACTATTGGCTTCCCCATTGACCTCCACCAAGCTATCGTCACCACTAGCCCACAGAGAGAGTGTGTCGCTGCCACTATCCGCATTTATCACCAGGCGACTATTGACGCCAACATCCTGCACAGTAACAATATCATTATTAGTACCAGCGTTGATCTCGGTGAAACTGCCATTTCCTGTGTCCATAATGGTAATTCTGTCGGCAGCCCCGTAGCTGTTGACTTGTAAATTGCTTCCCACACCCGTGTTTGTGATGTTAATCGTATCCGTGCCTGTATTCACTCCATCGGCATTAATAATGGTGTTAGTCCCTGCGATGGTGTTAGTGACATTAATGGCATCAGCGCCTATTCCGCTATTCAAATTGATACTCTCAATAGTAGTATAGGTTACCAGACCAGCGCCACGCTGAAATGTAGGCGCGGTCAGTAAGTAAGTGTTATTGTTAGTATCAGCGAAGTCGTTGAAATTGAGCACATCGCCTTTATTGAGATGGAGTGTCTCTTCAAGAATCGTCAGCGTTACTTTTTCTACAAGGGTGTATGCATCGCCCTGAATATATACCGACCCAATAAGGCTATCCAGAGAATTGCTTTGATTGCCAATATTGAAAGTGTCATTATCATCACCGGCGTTGAGATCAATCAAACTACCTGAAGCGCTACCCCAAACATTAAGAGTATCATCACCTGCGCCTGTATAGACTGCCATTCGAGCATTCGCTCCAACATCCTTGATAGTGACGGTATCGGCTTCGTCACCGGATATTATTACCGAATAGCTGCTTGCCCCCGTATCGTTAACAGTGATGGTGCCTCTTCCTGCATAGGTATTGATGGTCAGATTGCTGCTCGTTCCTGTGGTGGTGATATTGATCGTATCGTCACCGGTATTCTGGCCGCTTGCATTGATGAAGGTATTGACGTTGGCAGCAGTGCTGCTGATATTGATCATATCGTCACCGGAGCCACTGTTCAAATTGAGTGTCTCCAGAGTATTGTAGTAAACCCAACCCGTTGACGTACTGGCTGTGCGACGGAAACTGCTGGCCGTTAATGTATAGCTGTTGACGCTGGTGTCAGCATAATCATTGATGTTCAGAACATCACCACTCGGTAAGTTCTTGGTATTTGTGCGAACTGTCAAGGAAGTTTGCGGGGTTCCATCATGAGTATCACCTTGAACATAAATCGTCCCTAGCAGTGCATCCAGGCTGTTGGCTGTGCTACCAAGAATGAAGACGTCATTATTGTTTCCACCAAGCAAATCCACCACACTACCGGAGCGGCTGGCGCGTAATTCAATCGTATCGTTCCCGCCATCACCATTGATTTCCATACGAGCATTGGTACCGATGTCTTTTGCAATCAGAGTATCCGTTCCATCCCCACCAAATATCTCAACGTAGCTGTACATACCACTAAAATCAACAGTAACACGATCAGTCCCGGAGTAAGTTCTCACTGTGGTGTTACTGCTAATGCCGGTAGTGGCGATATTAATGGTATCCACACCTGAGTTTGAACCTATATAATTGATGAAAGTATTCGTGCTATCCCCGGTGCTATTGACGTTGATAATGTCATTCGCCGTACCACTGTTCAGACGGACGCTCTCGATGGTGTCGTAATTAATCAGGCCTGTACCGATGCGCTGTATGGTGCTGGTAGTCATGATGTAGGTGTTATTGCTGTTATCACCATAGTCATTTATAGAAAGCACATCGCCAGTGGGTAGACTATTGTTACCCCCCTTAATTGTCAGCGTGGTATTTCCTGTGTTATGCGTTTCGCCATAAACGTTGACAGTACCCAGCAACCCATCGAGGCTATTGGATGTGTTGCCCAGATTGATAGTATCGGAATCGCTACCACCATAAATATTTACTACTTTATTTATGGCAAGCGCCCCGATTGTGAGCGTATCAGTACCACTGTCACCATTTATGGTCGTTTCAGCATTGATATTCCTTACTGTAATGGCATCATTATTGCTACCACCGTTGAACTCTGAGACTGCGTTGACATTAGTAATCGTGATAATGTCGTTGCCGTTCTGACCATAAACTTTTGTCATGGAGCTAGCTGTGGTCAGTGAGATCGTATCGTTCCTGCTCTCGCCAAAAATCTCGACCAAATTACCAGACAGATTGCCCTGCAGATCCATGATAGACCCAGCCGAATCTGCGTTGCCGTAATCGCCTTTCAGGGTCATATTCATCGCTGCGCTAACCGTTGTGCCAGATGCCACAGTTAGGTTATCACCAACCAGTAATGCCACGGACCCTGTCGTAGCTTGAAGCTTAGCCCCATTGGAAATCGTCAAATCTTCGCCTGCGGCAGCTGTGTCTATCGTCGTCAGAACTACATCACCGTCATCGGAAATAACGTCATGCTGCACAATGAGGGGGCCATGAGTTGTAAGGATAATATCGCCGCCGGCAGTGATGGCAGCATAGATATTCAATCTATCTGTATTAGAAATGGTTACATCACCATCGACCATACCGCTGCTTGAGATAGTAAGCGGAGAATCATTGGCGATGTATAAATCGCCGTGGACATTTGAAAAATTAAGTATGCCAATGGTAAGGTCGGTTAAGATAATGTCGTTGCTACCTGCCGAGACATTCAAAATTGCAGCTGTAATATTTCCGCCTACGGTTAAGGATTGACCGGTATTCAGAGTAATCACTCCGCTACCGACATCGAGATCCGAAATAATGACCATGTTTCCATCTGAGGAGAGTGTCAGGTTATTGCCAGAGGTAGCACCCAACGAGACTACATTTAGATCTCCCGTGACATGTAGATTCACATCATCATTCGTCACCAGGGGTGCCACTAGCGCGTAATCCCCGAAAATGGTTCCGGATGGTACAGGCTGAGGTGTGATTATTGTTGTACCGGTGTTAGTCCCTTCGGTTCCTTGATAATCCAAGCTTTCAAAGAAACCGTCACTATCTCGCAAGGTAATGGTATATCCAAAGACATCCAAGCCATCATCCACAGGCAACTCAATGATATGGTTATATGCATCCAGCAAAATGGTGGCATTAGAAGGTTTATTAACACCCGTAAGCGTAGCTGTTTCGATCCATTCAACATTGATATTTGCACTTGACTGGATGATTATTCCACCGCTAATTACTGTTTCCACACTGACTGCGTTGATTGTGCCACCAGCCTCGATGTTCACGTTTCCGTCAGAAGCATAGATCTTTTGCAGAGTGATGTCGTCGCTCTCTTTTATAGTGATACCGCCACTATCTTTGGCTTCAGCAGTGATTGAATCAACCATCGTTATAAGGCTCATACCTTGTAAAGCATCGATCGTCAAATCTTTGGCCATCAAAGCTGAAGAGCCATCCATATCAACGCGCTCGGCAACGATATCCATATCTCCTGATGTATAAAATACCGCACCTTCAATATTCAGGATCCCGTTATGAACCAGACGATTATTAGCATCAATATAACTCAAGCTAACCCGAATAAACCCGGTCGGGCTAAAGCCATCCAAACCACCGACAAAGCCTGAGATAGTGAAATCACCGTTCTGATTGATCTGAACCCCATCCGAAGCCCGAATATATAATTGATCAGCCTTGAGCTCGCCACTGCCACGCACGTCTATCCGCTCGGCAGCAATGCTAATCTTATCAACCGCACCAGATGCGCCATTTTTGATCGAACCATTAATAATAATATTTCCATCAGAAATCAATTCGACCAGAGTAGTGGCGTTATAAGTACCAGCGATCTCCATGCCAGGAGCCAGCTCCATGATGATGGTATCGGCACTCAGGCTGGCAGGAATATCAAAATCAAAACCTGCGCCGGAACGATATTCCATATGTCCGTTGGTATCAAAGAATTTATAACTGGTAATCACACCATCGGCGATCAAAGCTAGTCCAGTCCCATAAACAAGAGATTCTTGACTTGCGCTGAGCCAGCTTGGTTTGATGGCCTTGCCGCTAGTATTGATAGAGCCAATATTCAGATGATTATTCAGACTGGTTAGCGAAAGCATGCCGCCGGTGGCAACCACGCGCTGTACTTCAAGACCGCCTTGAGCATTGATGGTCACTGAGCCATTGCCTGTCTGTACTTCTTTAATCATCAAACCGGGTTGAGTTTCACCAGCGCCATCTTTTTCAGTGAAATCAATATTGCCAGTGGTTGTACGGATATTGAGCAACTGATTAGCGGCGATCTCGATGTCATGGATGCCACTAAGAGCGCTGATGCTGAGTTGGTCAGCCGTTAGATCGACATCTTCATCAGTGCCAATTTCGCTCACTAATCCACCGGACACCAAGACTACATCAGAAGTAGCACTACGGGCTGTAGAACCACTGGTGACATACGCCCCAGCTTTGAGATATCCAATTTTGAGAGCGCCACCGGAGGTAATGCTGACATCATTCGCATCACGATCAGTGAGCAACACCAAGCTTTCAACATTGACAGCCCCATTATTATGAACAAGGGTAAATCCACCATCCATCACAGAGATATCACGCAGGCTCAATAGAGCGTTGTCTTGCTGTGTGATGTTCACATGCCCAGCTTTAAGTGTTTTAACTGAAAGGCTATTAACCTGGGTCATGATAGCCAGATTAGATTGCAAAGTGACATCCAGGTGATCAGCGATCAGGATTCCACTGCCAAAATTGATACCCCCGCCCACGTCCAGAATCACATCGCCCAAGCTGCCCACACTTACAGTGCCCAGGGTCAGATTTGCAACGCCAGAACCCGCGCCGTCGGGATCCTGAGTTGTGAGTGTAATATTATTGTTTTCAGATGCCCCGTTCGTGGTGACATCTGAAGCCGTCATATTCCCGTTTGCGCTGACATTAATACTGCCATCCACCGTGCGAATATGATCCAAAACAACAGCACCAACAGCCGTCAATTTGACATCACCCGTACCAGACACATCCAGATCGACATTGAAAACATCTGTCAGAAGTAAAATGCCGGTTTTTGACTTTACTGTCAGAGACTCGGCTGAAATCAGCGCCTCTTCAATAGAGCTTGTATTTCCAACAAAGATCTGAGAAGTCACTGAACCTGAGAGAGCTGATAGCCGGATCGCATCTTGTGCACTAAGGGAAGTCAGATAGGCATTTGTGCCTGTCTCCAGAGCGGTGAAAAGGATATCCCCTGCGTTGGCTCCTGCAGTGAGGCTAATCCCACTCCCGGGGATACTTGGACTATCCGCGGTGGTCGTCAGATGGGCGCCTTCAGTGTTGATATTGCCGCTGTGGGCTGTTCCCTGCCCGGCAAGAATATCAATACTTTCGCCAGTTTCCAACGTGCCGCCAATAACTACATTACCATCGACATCAAAGCTGATCGATTTGACTGATTTAGCGCTGCCGTCAAATTGCAAATCGCCACCACTGACCAAGTCAATGATGCTATCCGCCTGACTGGTTTGCAACAAACCCGAGCCGCTTACACTGATATCGCCCGTTGCCTGCAAATGGATAGCAGATCGCGCACTTAGTTCAGCTTGTGCTTCCAAAGTATTGGTTGCGCTGGCATCCCCAGGGAGAGCGCCATAAACAATGATATTGCCAGCCGAGGTGATATTCAACTCTCCGTCGGTGCTGTCGATTTTGGCGCTGACCATCACATCACCCGCGGCTTCGATGCTGAGGTCGCTAATGGATTGAAGAGCATAGCCCTCGAAATTCCCATACGGATAAGCCTGATTATCGCTGATGGCAGTGGTTTGCAGCTTGGTTTGGTCTTCTATCAGCGGTTCGGTCTTCCATAGAGTGACTAGATCGGTCTCGACAATTTTGGAAGTGACCTCATAAGTGAGCGTTTGAATTTCCGTATCCCAGAGATCATGTGAGTTGCTTGTCCAGAAATAGGTATACTGCGTACGGGGATCGTAGATATTGTGATCACCAGAGATCCAGTGATAATCGTAATCGGTCTGGCTTTCAAGGATCGCTTGAGCTGGATAGGTTATATCGTCAACCCAAACGTAAATTTCGAGCCAATCTATGCTATCATTCCAGAAGGATCCATATGTTCCTGAAATTTGTGACGCGGTGTATAGCATATCCCTAGAATAAGTCACACCCCCATCCACTTGGAATGCCCTGGCCATCATATCAGTACCAATTTGGACTGAACTGAACTTATTTTTATAAGTAGCGCTAAGGGTTTTATATCCAGGGGTGGTGTACCACATGGATCCCCCATTGAATGACCCATCAATATAAAATGTTACCCGATTCCCATTCGATGGCGCCGTAGACGACCAACGAGAATTATCTAGTAGATAAACGAAATATCCAACCTGGACATTCGATCGCACAGTTGAACCCTGGATCGACAAAGCAGCAGTATCACTGCCAAGAATGGTGATATAGTCCTGCAAGGCATAGACCGCCTGAGAATAGCGGCTGCTGGCAATCGGGTCGCTGCCCGCGGCGCTATTGGCGGTATTTTCATAGGCCCACTGCGGGGTTTGACCAACAGCTACCTGGCCGATATCGCTCATACTGAAGTAGCGCAAACCGCTGCCAGCATCATAGCTCACGTTCCAGCGAGCGCCATCGGTAGCATTTGGGAAAACCGCGGTACGAGAAGACCAACCTGAGGGAAAAATTGGAATACAGATGTTATACGGAGGCCCAAGACAGGTCTCCCCTAGATATGGCAAAGATTCCTGCGTCCCCGTCCAAACGCCCTGATCCTGGTTGTAACTGACATTGGCCTCATCTCGGTAGGTGCCCACGAGTTCGGCGGGCAGGCTAGTAGTGGTATCGGAGGCTACAGAGAGCACATCCTGGCTGGCGCCTTCAGGCATAAGGATATATTTATCACGCCAGCCGTCTGCATCAACATAATAAACTTCTTTTTGATTGGCGGCCCAGTCAGGGGTCACAAAATTAACTGAGGGGACACCCTTACGTGATTCGTGTAGAACCCATTTTCCTTCAACGATCGTATTATCATAAACACCACTGAAGCTAAAATCATATAACGGCAAATATCCCAGGTTGGTCAACACAGCCAGGCGTTGGTTATCAGTCAGCTCGCCGAAAGTTTTATACTCACTTGATTTGTAATCCCCGCTGGGCGCTACAAGTCCTACGACAAAAGGTGACAAGATATCCCAATTGATGCTTTCATTGAAGTAATCGATTCCTTCAATAAAATATTCGCGCTCTTGCTGCCCTACCGGTGCACTCGGGCTGTAATACCCGATCTGATCGAGGGTGACATACATTTCATAGTGATAATCCCCAATATCAATCTCTGCACCAGGGACTTCTTCCGTTACAACAGTTGTCACCCAATGAACTTCCGGCACCGAGATCTGCCCATCCGCATAGGTATTCCAACCTGTCACAACCTTGATGTTATGCGTACTGGTCGTCAGTAAGGGTTGGTTGAGAACTTTTGTGTCATCAGCCAATTCAGAAGCAGCCAGAATACTGAAATCGCCACCGCTCGTAATTCTCCCTTTCCCCTGCGCAGTAACACTACCGCTGTTTAAAATGATGATATTACCTGCGCTAAGTTCGCCAAGATTGAAATCATGAGTCGCCAATTTGGTCGAGCTCCAGGCACGATCTATACCGCTGTTGATCTCAAAGTCTCCAGATGAGATCACCCTACCAAGAATGGTAACGTCGTCCACGGCATTCATCCAAATATTGGCGCCAGCCTGTGTATTCTGGAGCGAGCCATCGATCCGTATACTATCAGCAAGCAGGTGTAGGTTTCGAGAACCTTGAATCAAGCTGTTAGCAACCGTATAAATCGAGTTGCTGTGTAAAGCAATATCAGCATCCGCAGCACGAACTTTAATTGAGGAACCTGCCAAGAGGTTGATATCCCCGCTCAAAGCTTCAATAGTTAAGACGTTCTGCACATCCATGCGACCAAGGATATTCACATTGCCTGATAAGGACTCTACTGTGATGATCTCCACATCAGCAGTAATCTGACCATTAACCGGGGTAATATCTCCTACTACGCCATAAATAACGATACCGTCAGTGGAACTTAGGTTAATAGTCCCGTTTGTAGCCGTATTTAGCGTACCACCTGAAATACGGATCGGCTTGCCCCCCGGAACAGGATCTGCCTCATCAGGCAGGGTTACTCCGTTTTCATCAATATAATTGCCACTTGTGTCAATCAGGTAGCCGCTGGCATCGATCAAATCGCCATTCTCATCAAGAATATTCCCAAAGGCATCTGTTTTCAAGGTCAGCGGCTGCACAATAATGCCAGCCCCACTTGGGTCGATGCCAGCACTAATAAACAGCTGGTCATCAGCTTTCACGAAGCCATCGACAAATACCAGGCTGTTGCTGGAAATCGTTATATCAGAGCCACTATCCATACTTTGGACAGTGCCAAAAATCTGAACGTCGCCGAAAGTGTTGATGTCGATTAGACTGGAAGTATCAGGGGAGTTCCAGGTACCATCGCCAGTCGCATCGCTGATTACGGCACTGAGACTGTTGACCGATAAAGCCACTTCATTGGTCGTGCCAGGCAAGTCTATATCGATCTTTCCCGTAGCTCGCAAATTACCACCGCGAGTAATGATCGTGCCCGTATCACTATCTACGCCAATCCCGCCAATAGTTAATGTACCGCTAGCATCAATATCCAGAGCAGCATTCTCGCCTGTCCAGGTAAGGTTCTTTTCGAGATCAAGCGTAGCGCCGGCAAGTAGAGAGCCGCTAATATCTACATCACCTGCATTGATGTTAATTGAACTGTTATCTATCTTACTACTCAGACTAACACCTGAATTGATCTGTACTAGCCCACCAGAGGTAATCTCAAGCAACCGGTCAGCCTGGATCAAGCCACCCAATTGCAGGAAAGTACCGTCATTCTGCGACAGGCGTTTTCCAAAGATCACATCTCCATCGGAGATAAATGTCAGGCGTTGATCAGAAGCATCCGCAACCAGGTTCATACCATAGACCAGAATACCTGTGTCCGCGGAGATCAACATCGAACCAACTAATTGAATATCCCCACTGAGCTCGGCAGTGCCTTCTATATCAATAATCACTTCATAGTCATCGACGCTTAGAGTGGCTTTGGTACTATGCAGAACACCAGCAACATCTACATCGTAACCTTGTAAACGGATGAGAGCGCCAGTCGCGATCCAGCCAGATTCCGATTGAATATCAACAGATCCATTTGTGGAGCTAATATCGATCAAAGTCAGATTGGGATTAAGTCCGCCAATCGTGCTGTTGATATTGACATTGTTGGTGCCTGTGATCAGAATTTGGCTGTCAATGCCCTGGGTGAATAATTGACTGGTGCCATAGGTTTGAAGAGAAATCTCTCCGGGGCTAACGGTGCTGGCAGTGCCCGTATTGATAATAATGTCATCTTCAGCTTGCAAACTGCCATGCAGGTGGAGAACGTAAGCGCTGTTTATCGTCACATCTGAGCCGCTTCCACCAGCGATGATATCTCCTTTGACTTGGGCGTTTTGCCCGCCAGGATTGAACTCGATACTGCCATTGACTGTCTCCAAAACACCGGTCCAATCAAGTTCTACATCCTGACCGCCATCACTGATTGAACTGTAAAGATTTATCGCTGAGTTAGCGCGTATCTTTCCAGCAATGTACAAGGGTCCATTCGATTCTGTGGAAGAACCAATATTGATTACCGAACCACTTTCAGGTGCATCAACCGCATAGGCAATATTCGAATTCAGATCGGTGCTGGTCAAGCCAGCCAGACCTAATAAGTCTCCTTCAACCGTGGTGGAACCAAGAGTAAATTCATAAGGAGACGCAAATTCAATGCGATTATCTTTGACTCGCAAAGTCAGATCAGGGTCGATACTTTCCCAACTAAAAAGTGTGTCTTGCGGATGAGCATCACTATCTGATTCGATCACCCTGAACTCAAAATTGTCAATAGCATTTTGAATATCGGCATTGAGATCAAAAACATCACTGTTGTCCAGGGTATCAAGCGCAGCGATTGTCACATCACCTTCAATGACATAGTCAACTTTGTCGATTTTCAGCGAAATGACCACATCTTTAGAGAGCACTCCATCAGCAGTGTTTATAAAGCCGGCTGCTTGCAATTCATTGACCATTGAAGGGGCCAGAATATAGATAGGACCAGGAGCATTGATGTTAATGGTACTGTTGGGTTGCCAAGTCAGTAAACGTACAGACCCTTGCAGGACTAAACCTGCATCAGGGTAATAACTTGTTCCAGATGCAGCACCCAAACCGCCCACAAGATCGATCATTTTTCCAGCCTGAATATCAATACCTAAATTTATCTGACTATCAGCTCGCACATAGATCGCGGAATCACCGCTGAAATTAGTACTGGTGCGTCCTAAATAATTCCCCCCTGCATCGTATTCATTAATTACTTCACCACCCGCTAATAACAAACCCAATATTTCGGCATCGCCGGCAGCATGAATACGAATGACGCCATCAAGATTATGGGTGACCAATTCAGCAGATCCAGGGACCCGTACGCCAACCCCAGAGCTATTGATACTGCCTGTAATCTGAATTTCCTGTGCGGCTCTAATGGAACCACCAATTTCTACTTCATCTCCGTCCTGGTCAATAGTGTAGCCACCCACCAGAGTCTGACCCGCAGCCTGTAGTTCAACCCTGGAACCGGCATCACCTGTCCAGAGCACATCCTCTCCAATATAGTTTCCTTCTCCGTCATATTGCAATTCAATAGTTGCACCGGCGTAGAGATTACCCATCATCCAAATATCAGCCCCTGACTCTATGCGTACAATGCCGCCGCTTCCATCAGAAGTAAGCCCCGCAGCAGTAACCCCACCGCCCGTCGTTACCAGCACACCGATATTATTATCGTCGCCGCCACCACCCTGCTCGCCGATCAATTCAACTTCTTTGGCAGCTAAAATACCTGTGTCAAGATAAACTTGTTCGCCAGCGACAATTTTTACAATTGAATCTTGCCCAGAGAATGTTACGCCAGTATCACCAATCGATCCTCCCGCAACGATGCTCCCTAAAATATCAACATCTTTGGCACCATAAATTTCGATCGAAGTGCCTGCCTGCCCCGTCACCAGGCGAGAAATCGTGTGGATATAAACACTACTTCCTAGATCATTGGCGCCATCAAGACTAACACCGTTCGTGTCGGTACCACCATAGAAGGAAATATTTCCAGATGTCTCCAGTCCACCTTCCCAATAAATCCATTGGTCAGACTGAACACTAATATTCGAATTCTGGCCCAGAACGAAAACTTTGCCACGAATAATCGCTTCTTCTTCTACTGCAATGACCAAATCCGTGTTATCGGACATCGAGCGTAGTGTACCTGTCAGCAATAAACCAAAACCTCGATGTCCGATCAGATAATGGGCTTCCTGAATTTGTAAGCTGTCGATATTCCCGTCATTGTCAGGGTCTGAAGCGTAGATAACGTATTTCTGACCACCACTATCGCTAACGATCCAGCGACCACCCTGCTCAACCGTTCGCACAGCGACACTTTCACCAAGCGCCAAAGAATTAGCATTGAAGACGGCACGCAAGTTGAGCGGGAAATTGCCGCTATCCAGGCTGTCAAATATGGATTGAACGGGAGTGCTTTCTGCCAGAACCAATCCAGGAATGGTATCAAAATAATCTTCGTGGTCGTAATAAGATCCGCCAACCGAGATGTTTATATCCCCGTTAGCAGTAACCGAACCACCCAATAATAACTCGCTGGCAGTGATAAAATTAACCGAGACTCCACTGGCGATCTCTGACCAAACCGCGACACCTTCAATCAATTCAAAGTCGGCTCCGGCAATGATCATACTGCCAGAATTTAAATGCATGAATTCTCCAGCCTGAATGCTGATATTGGCATTATTGTCAGTTACCGAGGTAATACCACCTTGCAGTTGCGTATAGGATGTAGCACTATGGATATCAATTTTTGAACCAACGCCCTCTGCCCGGATTAGGCCAGCCGATTTGATCGAACCAGATGCATCGATATCAATTAGGCTGGCATCATTAGCGGTAATAATTTCGCTGGACATGTCGCTGGTCAGGCTGTTGAGACCATCCGCGTAAGTCACAAATCCGCCTACACCTGTAGTTGAGTGGACGTTAATGCTGACTAGGTCTGCAGCGCGCAACCAACCACCGAGCTGCATTTGCTCCTCAACATCGAAGAAAACTTCCCACCCATATACGCCAGAATCTGGCAAGCCCATGGGATCGTGGATATTCTGGGAGTTGACTTCAACCCGGTTGGCGTAGAACGATATGACATCAACAGGTGCTTGGATATCACCCTGGATATAAAGGCTGTCTGCATAAAAAATGGTGGGGTTGCGCAAAGCAGCATTAATCACTCTGGGCTGTCCGGTAAATTTGATTTCTGTGGCATCCTCAATATCGCCGATCCGCATGGCATAACCAGTATTTTCATGACCAATCGCCACAAGAATAAAATTATCGTCAATCGCAGAAAAATCTTGCAATGAAAGTGCGAATAGGCCATCACCTGTCTCACTCGAAAGGTCATTCCCGGCAGAAGATTCACCAGCTGTACCGATACCATAATCGATATCATCATGCATCGAACGCATGATCAAATTTCCCCAACCACTAACCTTATCCAAATACAAGCTGTAATCGGCACCTTGAATTGGGGGATCCATTAAGTCGATGTCATCAGCAATGATGCGGATATCCTCAGCAGAGGAACCCGTGCTGATAATGCCCGACCCTAAGGTAAAGAGGGCATCCCGCTCGGCCAGTTCAACATCGATGGCACCATTGGGAGTATACAAACCACCATTAGTGCGACTGCCCTCCACCACACGGAGATGATCAACTTCGCGAACAATAATGTCTGCAAGTACGCCCACTCCAGAATTGACAACTGTCAAAGAATAGACCTGGGTTTTTAGTGGAGTGCTAAGCCCGTTAGTAGAGATATCCAGATGGCCTGTTGGAATTAAGAAAAGGGCATTTTCTGCGTCAATGGCTCCTGCAGCATCAATCCTGAAAGTAACACCACCCCAGGTTTCGCCTGCGGGGTCACTCTGGAAAATCGTGCTGGTGGAGGTATCGGTCAGGTGGACCAACTCCAAGGCTTCATCAAAGGTTACAGATGTCAGCCCATAGGCCAGTTCATATTCAGCCAATCGAAAAGCTTCAGATGATGCAAGCGTCCATTCCAGAGTGTCCACCCCACCCGGATTCGGATACAAAAAGACACCTTCTTCCTCTTCACTCTCAATGGGTGGGAACTCAACATTTGCCAAGTCTTCAACAATATCCGTAAAGCCACCCTGAATAATGAATGTATCGTCGCCAGCGCCACCATCAACTTTGTTTACACCGCCTTGGATAATGACCTTATCAGCTCCGTTTTTACCAAAAACCGTATCAAAACCACTGGTAATGGTAATTAAATCGTCGCCTTTCTGGCCGTCGACTTTATCTTTTCCAGCACCACCACTAAGAATATCATTCCCTGCACCACCATAGATCGTATCATTGCCAGCCCCACCATCGATCGTTGCAATACCACTACCTAAATAGTAGAACACGTCGTTATCTTCATCCCCATAAAATTCAACATCAGACGAAACGCCAGAATTAACTGAAATCGAATCTGTCCCTTCACCGCCATAAGCCACTATTCGAGACACACCGGTGAAAGTTTCAGATTCTCCAAGAGAAGATACTGTAATATTGTTGCCTGTCCCGGTAATTGCATAGGATTCGGAAGTAATATCAGTATAAAGCTCCCCTCTCCGATAACCATCGGGACCCATATGCAAATATACAGTGTCCCCAACTTGATGAGCAATATCAGGCGGATCGCCCCAACTCCAACCAAAGCCACCCGTAAACTCAAAGGACTCAGAAATCGTTTCGCCTACGCAAGCGCCGAAGACACAGACTTCAATGGATATTTCAAAAAAGAATTCTACAATAAGTGAAACTGTTGCATAAGTCCAACCCAGTTCTATTTCGCCTTCGATATGGGCACCCATATTTAGCATATCTGCGAATTCATCAAAAGGTGAAGGCAAGAAAGAAAGTTTCAACTCTACATCACCCCAAATTCGGCCGCCAACCTTATCGTGCCCAATCCAGATAGCCACACCACCGCCAAATTCAAAGGGCCCCATATCCATGCCAATTTCGACTTCACCTTCAATCAGGAATTTACCATCTGATTGGACATATCCGCTAACATTGACATCCACAAAATCAAAAAAGCTCAAGTTGAGGTTATCCAAGCTGATACGGAATAGGCCATCCTGGGCCAAGATCGTAATGCTGGCATCCATCTCAAAAAGTAATACCGTAACAATACCATCAACATGGACTTCGTAAGTATCAGGGGTCACACCTGCCAACGTCTCGGAACTGCTCGTATTAATCTTGATGGTCCCATTTCCCGAAATGCCAACACTGGGAATACCAAGATCGATACTAACCGCGATACTAGCGGCAAACACCGGTGTGCCACCCGAATTCCTGATAATCGCGTTTCCAATCACATCAAGATTACCAAAACCACCCAGGTCTAAAGACCCATCTAGATAGACCTCATATCCATCCGCGCTGAGAACCATCTCAACATAAGCAGTAATATCGAAAACGCCACCCAAAGATAGCAACGAGCTGCCTTCAAAGCGAATTGTGTTGGCTGCTATTGTGCCTTCTTTAACACCAATAACCGTTCCGTCTTCCGAAATATCCAGAACAGAAATTGTCTGCGTTGCATTTGTTGTGTTAATTTCAAATTGGAGTTGAACCTGTTGCTCAAAGGCAGGCAAGCCAAATAAAGAAAACGCTGAACCACCATTGATCTGGATGCTGGCTACAACACCCTCATAGGTGACAATCATTTCACCGACAGCGTTCAACGCAGGCACCAGCGGCGCTGTCAATTCAGCATCAACATATAGGCGGGCTTCCAGCAAATTAACTGAGATATTAACGTTCCCATCGAGCGTGGCTAACCCGCCACCCAATTCGATGCTAATGATACCGTTGACTTCAAAATATGGCCCGGCACTGAAATCAATACCACTGACAGAGATACCACCAAAGGAAGTATTAAAGCTAACATCAACCGTGGTGCCACTCATTTCTATGCCTGGAATGCCACTAACAAGAGCACCAACATCCATAGCAATGGAACCCGCAATACCACTCTCGTCCATTTTAAATTCAGCCAGGCCAGTCGTGGACAATCCCAAGAGAGTGATTCGCTCTCCTGCCAACGCACCAGGCACACCAATCGTCAGTCCGATATTTTCAGCGCTGATCTCAATAGCATTTTCAGCCCCCCCGGTCTGGACAAGCATATGGAAACTGCCGATTGTCAATTCCTGCCCCATCACGATAATTGAAACATTGGCAGCATCCAGGCTGAAAAACGGTCCAGCATCAATCGATACCGGCTGACCAGCGATCTCCGTCACAGCATTCGATGTGACGTTGAACTTGACTTTAAATGTTCCCGGCTGGCCACCAGCTTCGGCAATCCCAATGCCAATAATATCCTGATTGACGCTGTCATCCAAAGTCGCTTCAAACGCCCCTGCAGGACCTTCACCTGTGAATACAAAGGCAGCCGTGCCGTCCTTCAAGCCCATGACAACCGCTGACCCAAGAGCAAGGGACATATCTATATCCGTGGCCACTACGCCGACAACCAAGGCTGCTCCGCTACCTTTGCCCTCAAGAATGATCTCGCCAACATGTAGCGTTTGGCCAAGAAGATCCAAGTCAATATTCTCCGCTTTTGCTCGCAAATAGGGTCCGACAGCGGACTCAATGGTCACTGGATTTTCACCAACTAATAATTCTGTTTCAATCCCGGTAGTATTGACAAATAGTTCGAAACCTGCAATCGCTAGGGAAGCACCCGGAAGAGCAATCACCAAGGCACCAGTCATAGCTGCGTATGCAGCCAAACCGCTGGGACTAAATCGGAAAGCGCCTTCAAAACCGGCTACACTCAAGAAAGTGACCACCTCACCAGCAATTGGATCGAAAACATTAAAGGTGAGCGCCAGATTGAGGACATATGCTTCAACAATCGTTATAGATCCTTCTTGGGTCGCATTGAGAATAAACTCATCAGCGGTCAATGTTTGCCCAAGAATCATTAACTCAAAGTTATCAACCTTCACCCGAAGATAGGTTCCGGCATCCAGAGTAACTGTATCCCCCCCAATGGGAATCGTATACTCCCTCCCCAGTGTGTTGACCATGAGATAAAAACTACCTGCGATTGAACCGATACCTGGAATATCGAAACCACCATTACTGTTCTGGTCACTGCCAGGAATTGTCATTTCCATGAAACCAGCAATACCAGGGTTTACGGGGCCTGAACCAATTTCAAATACGAATGCTGCTGAAGCAACCGTCAAACTTACAATGCTCAAAGAGCCCGCGTTCAATTCAAAATCCAGATTGACGGCGCTCAACATCACGGTAACAACACCGCTATTCTCACGAGCCGCCAAATAGAAGTTGTCTGCTGAAAGCGTCTGCCCAAAGATGACTAACATCCCATCAATCAGGTCGATCTCAATGTAACGCTCACCAGGTGTGGTAACAGCTAGTGTCTTGGTGACGCCGCCACCTAGGTCTAACTCCGCGTCCGCACCGGTCGTGTTGATCGAAATTTCAAGCCTCGTTAGAGAGATAGTCACAATACTACCCAGATCTATCAGGTCGGTTTGAACACCATAGTCCAGTTCTGCCCACCCTACCAATCCATTTTGATCGAGCTTGAACGCAGCACTCAAACCTGAAAGGCTGAATAATTCTTCTCCCCCAACCTTCAGGGCCAGAGCCATATTCATTCCGGTTAGTTCTAAGGCCGCCATATTCTTCTTAATGCGGAAGTAGTCAGCTGAAAACTCGTTCCCAAGCAGAGTCAAGCGTGCCGGATTATCGACTTTAATTAATTTGAGATAAAACATCTTGTCGCCCGGGAAATCTACAGCCAGATCAACTGTATTTCCGAGGATATCCGTGACATCGAAGCCGGTCGTATTGATACCAAACTCATACCGATCGGCTGTAAAACTAAGGCCAGGGAAACTAAAACTCATACCAGAAAGCGTCACCAAACCAGCAAGTCCAAGTTTGGTCAATTTGAAAAGCGCTGTATCACCTGGTTGCATAGCAAGACTGATTACTGTTGAGCCACCAAGCACCATGTCGTAATTCATGCCAGTGATTTCCAAGGCGATGTCACCAAAAAGCGGCATTCGAGTCAGCTTGAAGGTATCCACATTGATAGTGTTACCTAGAACTTCAAAGTTGATATTGCCTTCCAGGAAAACACCTACATATGGCCCTTCGGGCAAATTCACTTCAAGTCCATCAATGAAATCAACAGCCCCACCGGTCATATTAATCACGAGTTTAAAGATGTCAGCTGAGAAATCGACTACACCTCCCAGATCCGGGCCCGAAAAACCTGTCATCATTGCCAAGCCAACAATGCCGGTGGGCTTGATCAGGAAAAGGCCGCTACCGGTGGTCAATTCAAGGATTCGGGTCCCTCCAACTTCCAGCCGGAAGGGGCCAATATTGCCAGTGTCGACCAACACCATCAGGTCGCCAGATATGAGCGTTGGCTCAAACGTGAAATCAGGAATGGGGATATCAAGACCCAAGACAGAAAGACCACCGCCAGCTACACTGATACGGAGATATAGTTCTGAAGGCAAGTCAACCGTTACGCCGCCAATCGAATCTATGGCAACGCCAGTCGTGTTAACCGCAAAGCCGTAGGTGCCGTAAAAGCCAAAATCTGGTAGATAATCGGAATCGGGACCCAGTTCCAGTGTAAGGTCAACCGCCCCAGCAATTCCCAAGCTTGTGAGCATAAAAGCCGCTGAGGGGG
>CALCSH010000626.1 GCA_937893815.1 uncultured Anaerolineae bacterium
CCTGCGCCATCGCCGTAAGGCGGCTGGTCCAACCTAATGTGACATTGTCAAACTAAAGACACACGCGTATCCGACATTCTCAAAGAGTACGGAGATATTGCCGATGTAATGGAAGTTTTTGGCGTTCAGCGCGTTGGGCGTTATTCGTTTCGCGCTTTCTTATCGAAGGCGCTCACTGTAGGCACTGCCGCCCGCGTCCATCGCGTGCCGCTGGATGAGTTCTTGGCGATTTTAGACAAAGCAGTTCAGGGCGACAAAAACTTGTAGCCAAAGAGTTGGCCGATCGATATGACAGTAACCTCTTCAGAACGTCATCCGGTTCCCGAAATCGATGCAAAGCATTGCAATGGTTGTGGGATTTGCGTGCGGGTTTGCCCCACGAACGCTCTGGCGCTCTGCAAGGGGGTTGCGATTGTGGCCCGGCCTGATGTTTGTCGGTACCACGGCAACTGCGAAATCGCCTGCCCAACCCAGGCAATTACACGTCCCTTCGAAATTGTATTTTCGTAAAAGTCAACAAAAGTCGGATACATTTCGTGCGCTCAGGTTTATCATTTGGATGGCATTGAATTTTTGGCTCTATGGGAACTGTCATAATGGTTATCAAAGGACGTAACTACTCAACCTTAAGCCGAATGGGGCCGAAAAAAGGGGTATGCGTGGGGTGCGTAGCACCCCACGCATACCCCTTTTTTCGGAATTTTCTCTACGAAGGCATTAGCCTGAGCAGTTACCAAAGGACCAAATTAGATTCAGGTGATTGTTTGGGCAATCATCCTGATTTTATTATTCTTTCAGAAACGACACGGAGAAAAAGCATGAACGGAATTTACATCGCCGATTGGCGCGAACATATCCATTTTTCATCTGATGGCCCCCAACCCCAGCCGCTGCTGGTGCGCGAGCCGATCAAGGTGGTCACCGCCGGGCTACAGGCCGGTCAGAGTATTCCACCCCACCCCGAAGGATTGGCGATCTATTATTTCCTGGAAGGAACGGGCTGGATGACACTGGATGATGAAAAACTGCGCATCCATCCTGGTGTGATCGTCATCACCGAAGAAGGCGCAGTGCGCGGTATGCAAGCCGAAACCCAGCTTTCGTTTATGGCTGTACGCGCTACCTCACTGGATCAAAACTAATATTATCCAAAGACTCTACTGCAAAAAGCCGATGACGGAGATGTCCGCCGGAATATATGGGGG
>CALCSH010000627.1 GCA_937893815.1 uncultured Anaerolineae bacterium
CCCATATATTCCGGCGGACATCTCCGTCATCGGCTTTTTGCAGTAGAGTCAACATACTAACCGGAAAAACTGGAATATGCCAAAGAACTGCGCCGAGAGATAAAACCAGCAAGTCTCGCAAACAAGTCTACGCGAATTCGAATCCAATCCCCCTTTCCTCCAGGAAAGGGGCTAGGGGATAACTCACATTATGTCATTCATAACTTGACCCCTAGAGTGCGCAGGATTACAATTTTAGTTGTCTGACAACTGACTAACTTACAAACAGAACCAGGAGACTCCCATGTCCGACTTTCTCTTCCGCGGCACCCTCGCCGATTTAGATCCAAAACTTGCCGATTTAACTGAAATTGAAGCCGAGCGCCAGTATCGCAAACTGATCCTAATTCCCAGCGAAAGCACCTCGCCGCTGGCCGTGCGCGAAGCCCTCTCCACTGCTTTCCATAATATTTACGCCGAGGGCTATCCCTCTGACCACACCCGCTGGCTGACGGAAGACGAAATCCTCGACTACGATACTCGCCTGACAGAAGACCGCCGCTACTCGGATCCGCGTTACTACAAAGGCGTCGAATACGCCAACGTGGTCGAAGCTTTGGCGCGTCGTCGCTGCGCCGAAGCCTTTGCCGCTACTGCCGAAGGCGTAGATGCCGATGATATTTATGTCAATGTGCAGGCGCTCTCCGGCGGACCAGCCAATAATGCTGTTTATCATGCCCTGGTGCAGCCCGGTGACACCGTCATGGGCATGAATCTGCTCTTTGGTGGGCATCTCTCCCACGGCTCTCCGGTCAATCGTTCCGGCAAATATTACAAGATTGTCTCGTACTCGATCAACCCCGAAACTGAAAAAATTGACTATGACGAAGTCGAAGCTCTGGCCCTCGAGTACAAACCCAAAATGATTATCGCCGGAGTTTCCTCCTATCCCTGGCAAATCGAGTGGAAACGTTTCCGTGCCATTGCCGATAAAGTAGGTGCCTACCTGTTGACCGACATTGCGCATGTGGCAGGTTTGGTGGCAGCGGGTGTGTACCCATCGCCGGTGGGCATTGCCGATGTGGTCACCTCCACCACGCACAAGACCCTCAACGGTCCGCGCGGGGCGATTATCATGACCACCAACCCACTTTTAGCGCGCAAACTCGATCGGGCCGTCTTCCCCGGCGAGCAGGGTGGGCCGCATGTCAATGTATTCGCCGCCATGGCGCTTACTTTCAAGATTGCTCAGACCGAACAATTTCGCCAATTACAAACCCAGGTTGTGGCCAATTGCGCCGCCTTCACCGAGCGTTTGGCCGAGCGCGGCTTCACCATTCCTTTCGGTGGTACCAACACCCACTTAATGAACCTGGATACAAAGTCCATCAAAGGCGAAGATGGCGCAATTCTCAGTGGCGATTTGGCCGCGCGTCTGCTCGATCTGGCGGGCATCACTACCAACCGCAACACGATCCCCGGCGACAAATCGGCCCTGCGCCCGACCGGTGTGCGCATGGGCATGCCCTGGGTCACACAGCGCGGTTTTAAACAGGCCGAGTCCATTGCCCTGGCTGATGCTATCGCCGATATTCTGCAAGCTGCCACCCCTTATTACCAAGACAAAGCCTTGCGTGCCAAAGTCGACTTTGCCAAATTTGAAGCTGCCAAGCTCAAGGTGCGAACCCTCGCCACCCAGGCCGGAATTGATTTCGAGCCGGGTGAACACGGCTACCCCCACTTTTATTATCTGGATGAAAAATTTACAGGCGATGTGGCCGCATTCGATTTGGGTGGGGAACGCGTCCGACAGTTTTTGCACACCGTTATGGCCAGTGACGTGGACTCGCTCGGTGTAGGTGAGGCGCAGCCGACGCGCTTTACTGTTTCCGGCGGCGAAATTCGCGCCACTTTGCGCTGCCTGGAGCCGCGACTCTATCGACTGAGCGTGGCTGCCAACGAGTCCGGTCTCGCCGCCGCCTGGCTGCGCGATCTCTCCGATGGCTATGTTAAATTCGATGAGGATTTGCTGCGCAAAGTGCAGGGGCCGGTCTGGGTACGACAATCCACCCAAAAGGCGGACGAACTTCCCGCCGCGGACGTGGAAATCCTAGCGGCCAGAAAACCCTGGTTTATCGGCGTTGCCTCCGGGGCCGGCGATCCATTACCCGAATTTGTTTGGGAAGAAAAAGAAGGCCCGAACCGCCGCACGCCGCTTTATGATTTGCACGTCGAATTGGGTGGGCGTATGGTGCCGTTTGCCGGGTGGGAAATGCCCGTGCGCTATGGCTCGGTGATGGAAGAGCACATGGCCGTGCGCCAGGCCGCCGGGATTTTCGACGCTGCTCACATGGGCGTTTATCAGGCTGAAGGTCCGGACGCGGCCGCCTTTTTAGATAGCGTCTGCGGCAACGATATCGCATCGCTGGGCGTGGGCGAGTCGCTCTATACTCACTTCTTGACCCCCAATGCCGAAGTGATCGACGATCTGCTGGTTTACCGCCGGGCCGAGGAAGTTTATTTGGTGGTGGTCAACGCCTCTAACGATGACAAAGATTGGGCATGGATTAATGCCGTGCGGGAGGGGAAAGTGAAAATTGACAACGCCCGCCCGTCGACGTATGCTTATGGCCGCAACGTAAATTTACGCAATCTGCGCGATCCCAAAGAAGGCGCCGATATGCGTGTCGATATTCCCCTGCAGGGGCCGCGCTCGCGCGATATCCTGCTGGCGATGGGCGTGGATGATGCTACCCGCAAACGTATTCTAAAACTCAAACGCACTCAATTGTGCGACGCTGTAGTTGGCGGGATTGATCTGATTGTCTCACGAACCGGCTACACCGGCGAGAAAATGTGTTTTGAACTCTTTGTGCATCCTGATAAGGCCGAAACATTGGTGCGGGCGATGCTGGCCGCGGGTGAGCCATTCGGGGTCAAGCCTTGTGGTCTTGGCGCACGCGATTCGCTGCGCACGGAAGCCGGTCTGCCGCTTTATGGCCACGAGATGGCTGGCGATTTGGGGAACGGCGTTGCTGAAGGCGGCTTTGGCTCCTACGTCAAAACCTACAAGCCCTGGTTTATCGGACGAGAAGCATATCTTGCCCGTGAAGCCAAGCGCGACGGCGTGGTGGTGCGTTTCCGCTTTGATGAGCAGCGCGTGCGCATGGCGCATCCCGGCGACCCGGTGCTGGATGCCAGCGGACGCGTGATCGGCAAAGTGACAAGCTGCGCCGCTGACAGTGAAGGCTATCTGCTCGGCCAAGCCTATTTAAATTTGAAATTCGCCGAAGAAGGTACGCCAATCTATATTTTCCAGGGCGCGCCCGATAAAGCCAGTAAATCCCCCGCCGAGTTGGGCATGGGCGATCGTGTTACGTTGCCCGGCGCGGCAAGGGTGCTGCGACGTTTCCCGAAATAGATTTTTGTAAACCCGGTAGACTTCCGAAGTCATCAAGATTTCGGAAGTCTATGCGTTCATAATGTTGTGATTGACTTCCAAAAATTTACCCAACACCTACCGCACTTTTTAGCCTTTTCTACATTGGAAGGGCTGATAACTTTGCTGATTTTTCTGTTAATTCCCAGAGAAACTGGCGTGAGAGGCGTTATGGGCTATTCGCCCTCGCGCTTGCTAATGATGGGGGGTGTTCTGTTCAGTGTTCTGCTCTTTGGTGGATTATGGCTTGCAACGCGTCGAACGCAGAATCCGTTGGTTCGAGTAGTGCGGTTTTGGGAGCAACATTGGATTTTGTGGGGAATGATTGTTGTTGCGCTGGTGGTTTGTATGGGGTTATTGTTTTTCTTGTTGCAATGGAGGTTTATTGCCTCAGATGAGTTTTTGAGCGCCTATCTGACGCGGCTTACGCCGGTCGTTGGATTTCTTCTCCTTGTTTTTGCTCAAGCCATCGGGTTGGTGTTGAGCGCACTAGCCTTGCCACAAGAAAAAAAGACCTTGCTGTATTTTATATTTGGAATACTAATGCTGCTGCCCTGGCTGCTGATTGGCGAATATTACCTCAGCAATGCCCGGTTTCCTACCTATTATGTCGCCGAAAAATATTCAGCTACGCTGAACCAGATTTACCCCTTAGCGATTTTTGCATTTGCTGTTTATACCCAATCTCTTTTCCGGGAGCTTCCATTTCGAAAAAATAAACGCGTGCGTACGGCAATCACGCTGTTGATACTTGGGCTGTCGGGCTGGATATATTATCAGGCAGCCTCGTCCCATGCAGTTTTGATGAATGCCGACTTTCTACGCAGCGATCAATCGGTGTATATGGAAATTGCCCAAGATGTTTATGAATCGGGCTTCACCTATCTGGGAACGCGCAACCAGACGCCATTAATCCCTTTTATTCAAGCGGCGTTTTATCGTCCTGAAATGAGCAATGCTGAGTTCTTTGCAGTTGGTAAACAGGTCAATATTGCATTATCGTTGATTTTTCTGGGCATTTTATTTGTGTTGCTGGGCAGATACCTTTCTTGGCACCGCTCGTTGACTCTGTGGCTGATAGTTGCCTTTGCTTTATTCATTTTCAAGGCCGGATATTTCACCGCTGAACTAACGTATTATTTTCTGAGTTTTCTAAGTTTTCTTGGCATGGCCGAAATGCTTTTAAAACCTTCCAAGAAAATTGGATTGGTAACCGGCATCGTTACAGCGTTGGCCTATTACACAAAAGCCTCTATTTTGCCAGCAGTAGGGTTGTTCGTGGCACTTTTTGTCGTCAAAGAATTGGCTAACTGGTATGTTTCTCGTCGAAATATGCCAGAATTTCTATGGAAACGAACCATCGCAGTCGCACAAGTTTGGCAGAGTCTTTTGCTGCTTCTTGGCAGTCTGACAATTGTTTTAGCTCCCTATCTGATTGAAAATAAAGCCATCTTTGGTCATTTTCTGTACAACCAAAACTCAACTTTTTTCATCTGGTATGATGATTTTTACGTTGCCAAAGCCGATAGTGAGCTATACGGTTTTGGCAAACAATGGCCAGATTTACTTCCCGATGAACTTCCCAGTTTGCAGAAATATATTTATGAACATACCTTCGCTGAAATTGTCGAGCGTTTCCGCTATGGCATTTTGGTGCAACGCAATCATATTATCAATTCGTATACCCCTGTTAATTTTCCCTTGCTCTTTTTTGCTGCAGCCGGGTTCGCTACGCTCCTGAATTGGGAATCATTTAAGAACCTGTTCCGAAGATATTTTTTTATGTTCCCATTTTTCATATTCTTCCTTTTGGGCTATCTGATTTTATTTTCCTGGTACGCACCGATAGCTGGCGGACCTCGCTTTTTATATGGACTTTTCCTCCCCTTTGTTTTCTCGTTATACTGGCTGATTGAAAAATTGAACTTTGCAGAAAATCGTTGGCAGTTTTTTGGTGTATATTTAACATCAGATGGCGCGATACGCGTATTCGATATGATTCTCTTCGCGCTAATGATGGCACAAATCTATACTATTGTTGTGCTGAAATTGCCTTTTGGCTATTTTGGCTCGTAGAGAATAAGGAGATTCAAATGCAAATACCCTGGGAGCAACGATTTTCAAATCAGGCGCGGCGAATGAAGAGTTCAGTGATTCGTGAAATTCTAAAACATTCCAGCGCACCGAACGTAATTTCGTTTGCAGGCGGCTTGCCCGCCCCAGAAGTTTTCCCACTGGAAGCATTTAAAGCTGCCAGCGAGCTTGTCCTTGAAGAAGCAGGCGCAGCTTCTTTGCAATACAGCACTACAGAAGGCTTCGTGCCTTTACGCGAGATGATCGCCGAATACTCCTCACAGTTTGGAATTCGGGCCGATTTGTGTAACATCCAAATCACATCCGGTTCGCAGCAAGCGCTCGATTTTTTAGGGCGATTGTTCATCAGCCCGGGCGATAAAATCGTTGTCGAGTTGCCAACCTATCTGGGCGCGCTCCAGGCCTGGGATGCGTATGGCGCGGAATATATCACCATCCCCATGGATCAGCATGGTATGCGCACCGATCTGCTCGAAGATGCGCTCAAGCAAGGCCCTAAATTTATCTATGCGCTGCCCAGTTTTCAAAACCCCAGCGGTGTGACGATGCCTCTGGAGCGGCGTCAGCAACTCGTGGAGTTGGCCGACCGCTACAGCGTGCCGATTGTCGAAGATGACCCCTATGGAAAGCTGCGCTACACAGGCGAGAATATTCCGCCTATTTTGGTTGTCGATCAGCAATACCGTCAGATGAGTGGCGATGAATACAACGGCAATGTGATTTACCTGAGTACGTTTTCCAAATTATTGGCGCCCGGCATCCGTTTGGCGTGGGTGATTGCCGATAAGGTGGTCATTGCCAAAATGGTGCAAGCCAAACAGGGCGCCGACTTGCATACCTCAACCTTCAATCAGATGGTGGCGTATGAAGTGGCGCGGGATGGCTTCATTGATGAACATAATAAAGTCATTCGCAAAACCTACGGAGAACGTCTGGAAGTGATGTTGGCAGCCCTCGAAGAGCATTTTCCCCCCGGTGTGAGCTGGACTCGGCCCGAAGGCGGCATGTTCCTGTGGGTGATTCTCCCCGAAAGGCTGGATGCGACCGAGCTGCTACCCAAAGCGGTGGCGATTCATGTCGCATTCGTGCCTGGTGGTCCATTCCACTCCGATGGAACCGGCGCCAATACCATGCGTTTGAATTTCTCCAATGCATCCCCGGAGAATATCCGAATCGGCATCGCACGCCTTGGAAAATTATTAAAGGCCGAATTGAGCTAAAAAAAAGGTGAGG
>CALCSH010000628.1 GCA_937893815.1 uncultured Anaerolineae bacterium
GATTGCCAAACTCAACGCCATCGGTGGAGCACACGGTGTTGGCCGCGCCGACCTGGTCGAGAGCCGACTGGTCGGTATGAAATCCCACGGCGTCTACGAAACCCCCGGCGGAACAATATTGCTGGCTGCCCACCGTGAACTCGAATCGTTGGTACTCGATAAGGACACTATCAATTACAAAGATGTTATCGCCCTGCGTTACGCCGAACTGACCTACAACGGTCAGTGGTTCTCGCCGCTGCGCGAAGCTCTGGATGCTTTTGTCAGCGCCACGCAAGGCCCGGTCACTGGCACGGTGCGCTTGAAACTCTACAAGGGCAACATCATCACCGTCGGGCGCAAGAGTCCCTTCACCCTCTACCGCGAAGATTTCGCCACCTTCGGCCAGGAAGATGTCTACGACCAGTCCGACGCCGAGGGCTTCATCCATCTTTACGGGCTACCGCTCAAAGTGCGCGCCCTTAACGAATTGCCCGTTTCAGGGTTGAATTTGCCCAAGCCGGATTACAGTCGTTTCAAAAGAGATTAGATAATCAGGTTAGGCAATTTGGGTACTCGTATCCTAAGCGCTTAGTCACCTATTCACTGGAGTTTTCCATGAACCTCTGGCACGGACGCTTTGCCGATAAAACCAACCCCGACGCTTTTGCCCTCAACGCCTCGATCAGCTTTGATCAGCGCATGGCATTACAGGATGTGCGCGGTTCCCTGGCGTGGGCCGAAGCCCTGGAGATGGCTGGCGTATTGACAGTGGACGAGCAAATACAGCTCTGGGCTGGATTGCAGCAAATTGAGTCTGAATTCCAGTCTCAAAGTTTTGCTTATGCCCCCGGCGACGAAGACATCCACACCGCCGTGGAACGCCGCCTGGGTGAAATCGTCGGCTCTGTGGCGGGCAAGTTGCACACCGGGCGCAGCCGCAATGATCAGGTCGCTACCGACTTTCGATTGTGGCTGCTGGATCACATCCCCACCCTGGATGCGGCGCTGAGCGAATTGCAAACCGAGCTCGTTGAGCGCGCCGAGAATGATTTTACCCTCACCCCGGCCCTCTCCCAAAAGGAGAGGGGGCAAGAACTCCCTTCTCCCCCTGGGAGAAGGGTTGGGGATGAGGGCGATGGTGAGGGCAACTACATCCTTATGCCCGGCTACACCCATTTGCAGCGCGCCCAGCCGGTTTTGCTCAGTCATTGGTGGCTATCGCATTTCTGGCCGTTGCAGCGTGACCGTGGGCGTCTGACCGATTGCAAAGATCGCCTGTCCGTGCTGCCGCTGGGATCGGGCGCGCTGGCCGGAACGCCCTTCGCCATCGACCGCGCTGCCCTGGCCGAAAAACTCGGTTTTGCCGAAGCCAGCCCCAACAGCATGGATGCCGTCTCCGACCGTGACTTTGCCGCCGAGTTTCTTTTTGTAGCGGCGATGATTGGGGTACACCTCAGCAAACTTGCCGAGCAGGTCATCATCTACAGCAGCGCCGAGTTTGGTTTCATTGAACTTGACGATGCCTACAGCACCGGCTCCAGCCTGATGCCGCAGAAGAAAAATCCCGATCCCTTTGAACTGGCGCGCGCCAAAGCAGGCACGCTATTGGGCAAGCTCATCGGGTTGCTGGCAACCCTCAAGGGGCTGCCCTCCACGTATGACAAGGATTTGCAGGAAGATAAAATTCCCGTCTTCGAAGCTTACGACACGCTGATCACCATCCTGCCGGTGATGGCCGGAGCCGTGCGGTCGCTGACGATTGACGTTCGACGTATGGCACAAGCCATTGATGCCTCGATGATGGCCACCGATCTGGCCGATTATCTCGTTGAGCGTGGCATCCCCTTTCGGGAAGCCCACGCACTTTCGGGCCGCGCCGTGAGGTTAGCTCTCGAAAACGAGAAAACCCTCCAGACGCTGACCCTGCCGGATTATCAATCGATCCACCCTGTTTTTAATGAAGATGTATATGATGTCTTCGATCCGCAGCAATGCATTGCAAAACGAAAAGCTTTTGGCGGCACTGCACCGGAGGCTGTTCTGGCACAACTGAAACAAGCCCAATCCCTAATCGACTAATCCCTATTGACTTTATAAGGAGTTATCCCATGTCTCAACTATCTTGCCCCGAATGTTTGGCCGAAATCGAACTGGATGCCGGTACCGAAGCTAATGAAATCATCGTCTGTCCCGATTGCGGCGTGGAGTTGGAAGTGATCTCGTTGGATCCGCCGGTAGCCGAAATGGCGCCGATGGAAGCCGAGGATTGGGGGGAATAGGGTATGACCCAACACCCCACCATCGGCGTACTCTACTCACGCGTGCGCGTCGAAGAAAAATGGATTTTCGCCGCCCTGGAAGGCCGCGGCATCGATTTTGATCGTCTGGACGACCGGGAGACTTTTTTCGATTTCGCCAACCCCGAACCCTGGCTGAAATATGATGCCATTCTGGAGCGCAGCATCAGCTATGCGCGCGGGCTGTACTCGGTGCGCGTGCTGAATGCCTGGGGCATCCCAACGGTGAATACCGCCAACGTGGCCGAAGCGTGCGGTAACAAACTGACCACCGCTTCGGCGCTCTCGCAGGCGGGTGTGTCCCAGCCGCGCACGATGGCGGCCTATACCGCCGAGTCGGCGCTGGAAGCGATTGAGAGCATGGGCTACCCGGTGGTGCTCAAACCGATGGTCGGTTCGTGGGGCCGCCTGCTGGCGAAGATCAACGACCGCGACGCTGCTGAGGCCGTGCTGGAACACAAGGCGGTGCTGGGGTCGTATGAACATTCGATTTTCTATATCCAGGAATTCATCGAGAAACCGGGACGCGACATCCGTGTGTTGGTGGTGGGTGATGAACCCATCACGGCGATTTACCGCAAGTCGCCGCACTGGATAACGAATACGGCCCGCGGCGGGGAGGGCGAAATTTGCCCGCTGACCCCAGAGTTGAGTGAAATCTGCCACAGGGCGGCGCGCGCCGTGGGGGGTGGGCTGCTGGCTGTGGACATCATCGAACACCCGCAGAGTGGCTTCCAGGTCAACGAGATCAATCACACCATGGAGTTCCACACCGCTGCCCCGACAACGGGTATTGACATTCCCAACCTGATTGTGGATTATCTGTTGGCGGTGGCAAAACGAGAAATACAAGTGCTTTAATGCAGATTGCAAAATGCAGAATGATGAATGGAACATCTCACACTCTGCATTCATCATTCATCGTTCTGCATTTCAAAATTTCGGAGGAGTTATGATTCAAGTATCGATCATTGGCGCGTCGGGCTATACCGGCGGCGAATTATTGCGTCTTTTGATTGCCCACCCCGAAGTGGAAGTTGTGCAGGCCACTTCACGCAGTCAGTTGGGCGAATATGTCTACCAGACGCACCCTAATCTGCGTAAACAGACCGAGTTGAAGTTCTCCGATCCCGGTGAACTTGAAGCCGCGGATGTGCTTTTCCTGGCGCTGCCGCACGGTCAGGCCCAGCACAATATTGAGAAATATGCCCAGGCCGCAGAATATATTATCGACCTCTCGGCAGATTTTCGCTTGCGCGACGCGGCGCTGTACAAAGCCTGGTATGGCAGTGACCACGCCGCCCCGGATTGGCTGGCGAAATTCGTCTATGGCCTGCCAGAACTTTACCGGGAAGAACTACGTGCGGCGAAATACGTCAGCGGGGTCGGCTGCAATGCCACGGCGGGGAATCTGGCGCTGATGCCGCTGGTGAAGGCCGGGCTGCTCGACACCGAGAAGCCGGTGATTATCGAAATCAAGACCGGTTCATCGGAGGGCGGCATAAGCGTCAACCCCGGCTCGCATCACCCGGAGCGCAGCGGCGTGATCCGCACGTATGCGGCCTACGGCCATCGCCATACGGCTGAGGTGATTCAAGAGATGGGTTTGCAAAACGTCTCCCTGACAATGACCTCGGTCGATTTGGTGCGCGGCGCGCTGGCGACGGCGCATGGCTATCTCAAACCCGGCGTGGCGCTGAAAGATTTATGGAAAGCCTACCGTAGCGCGCAGGCCGAAAATCCCTTCGTCCGCATCGTCAAGGCGCAGCGCGGCATTTACCGCGTTCCCGAGCCGAAAATTTTGGCCGGTTCCAACTTCGCCGACCTGGGCTTCGACTTTGACCCCAAGACCGGGCATGTCATCGCTATGTGCGCCATCGACAACCTGATGAAAGGCGCTTCTGGCTCGGCGGTGCAGTGCATGAACCTGATGCTGGGCTTTGACGAAACCCTGGGGCTGGAGTTCTTCGGGTTACACCCGATTTAATGATGAATGCAGAATGCAAAAGGCAGAATACTCTGCATTCATCATTTTGCATTCTGCATTGGATAAAGGCGAATTATGATAACAAACACTACGATTGTCGTTAAACTCGGCGGCACTGAGGGTGTGGATTTCTCCGCCATTTGCCGGGACGCGGCCGCGCTGCTGGAGCAGGGTCAACGCCTGGTGCTGGTGCATGGCGGTTCAGCGGAAGCTAACGCCCTGGGTGAGGCCGTCGGCTATCCACCGCGCTTTGTAACTTCGCCATCGGGATTCACCTCGCGCTACACCGATCGTCAGACGCTCGAAATTTTCGCGATGGCCGTTAATGGTAAGGTCAACACTCTTTTGGTGGAGCAGCTCCAAAGTCTGGGAATCAACGCCCTGGGCTTGAGCGGCGTGGATGGGCAGTTGCTGCGCGCCCGGCGCAAGGCTTCGATCCGTATCATTGAGAACGGCAAGAAGAAGATTTTACGCGACGACTACACTGGCACGATAGAACAGGTCAATGCCCATTTGCTGAATACCTTGCTCGATGCCGGGTACACCCCTGTGGTGGCCCCGTTGGCGCTCAGCGAGATGGGTGAAGCCCTCAACGTGGATGCCGACCGCGCCGCGGCGATGGTCGCTGCATCTCTCAAAGCCGAAACGCTCCTGCTGTTGACCGCCGTCCCCGGCTTGCTGCAAAACTTTCCCGATGAAACTTCGTTGATCCGCGAAATTCCGCAGGTCAAACTCGAAGGCTTACTGGAAATTGCTCAGGGGCGCATGAAAAAGAAAGTACTGGGCGCACGAGAAGCCCTTGATGGTGGCGTCGGGCAGGTGATTATTGCCGATGGTCGCGTAGAACAGCCAATCAGCAACGCGCTGGCAGGCAACGGAACAGTGATTAAATGATGAATGCAGAATGCAAAAGGCAGAATAGTCTGCATTCATCATTTTGCCTTCTGCATTTGCTCTAGGAGGGTAGATGACCACAAAACCGAATACGGATTTACGCGCCCGCACTAAAGACTACGCTTTGCGCATCATCCGCATGTATCAGGCTTTGCCCAGAAGCGGTGAAGCTAGCGTTATCGGCAGGCAAGTTTTGCGCAGCGGAACATCGGTAGGCGCACAATATCGCGAGGCTTGCCGGGCTAAATCGAAGCGTGATTTTATCAGCAAGATGGAAGGCAGCTTGCAAGAGCTTGATGAAACGGCATATTGGCTGGAGCTTTTGGTGGATGCTGGTATTGTTGTCAATGAACGCTTGGTTGAATTGCAGAACGAAACTAATGAGTTACTGGCAATTTTCATAGCATCGGTAAATACGGCGAAATCAAACCAATGATGAATGCAGAATGCAAAAATCAGAATATTCTGCATTCATCATTTTGCCTTCTGCATTTGTTTGACGAAGGAATAGATTATGAGCACAATTCAATCCATTGAAAATCTCCACACTTCCGGTGTGTACGCCAAGCGCGATTTAACCATCGTGCGCGGCGAGGGCGCTACGCTCTGGGATGAGCAAGGCAATGCCTATATTGACTGCGTAGGCGGACAGGGTGCCGCAAATTTGGGGCATGCGCATCCCGCGATTTTGGCCGCCATCAACAACCAAGCCGCCCGGCTGATTTCTTGCCCGGAGATGTTCTACAACGATATGCGCGCTCAACTGCTTGAAAAGTTAACCGGCCTTGCCCCGGATGGAATGAGCCGCGCTTTTTTGACCAACTCCGGCACGGAGACCGTTGAAGCAGCCTTTAAATTTGCGCGCTACAGCACCGGACGCACGAAAATTGTCGCCACGATGCGCGGCTTCCACGCGCGCACCTTTGGCGCGCTTTCAGCCACCTGGAACA
>CALCSH010000629.1 GCA_937893815.1 uncultured Anaerolineae bacterium
CGGAACGAGTACATCGCGTCCATTCACTGTGAAGTTAAGCGCAATCCCCAGGGGCAGGCTGAACAGGCCGACCACGTTTTCGATCATGTGCTGTGCCTGTTCCAGCGATAAACCAGAATCCGCATCGGAGGCAAGAAAATCTTCCGAAGCCAGCACGCCACTTTGTGCCAGCACGTCGCGCCGTTCTTCCATCGATAATTGATAAAAACCGGGAATCCGTGAGTTGATGTCTTTTTTGGTCATATTTGCAATCCACAAAAAAAGCAGCTTCGCATTTCTTCTCTCAGTATACTCCAACACATTTTACGTGACCACGCTGGCAAAAACTATCAACTCCATCAATTTGCGGTAAAATAAGAGCGGTGAGGACCCTATATGACTCTATTAACTCGTGAACAACTCAAAGAGAGGCTGGCGGCGTTGCATCGCGCCAGCCTTGAACTGGTTAGTGATGTATCTCGTAATAATGTGCTCGACCGGATTGTACGCCTGGCGCGTGAGCAGGCCAATGCTGAATATGCAGCCATCGGCATTATGGGGGAAGATGGTCAGTTAGAGAAATTTATCCAGGTAGGCATGAATGCGGACGAGGTTGCCCAATTGGCGCATCCGCCGCGCGGCTTGGGGCTGATTGGCGCTTTGCTGCACGAACGGAAACCGATCCGTATTCCCAATATTGGCACCGACCCACGCAGTGCAGGGTTCCCGGAAAATCATCCGCCCATGGATTCGTTTTTGGGGGTGCCGGTGATTGCTGGCGATGCGATGCTGGGACAAATTTACCTGACAAACAAACGAAACGCAGATAATTTCACAAGCGATGATCAAAGCGTAATCGAAACACTGGCCGCTTATGCCGCGGTTGCCATCGAAAATTCGCGTTTATACGAAAACGTCGTCGAGAGCGATCGTAAACTCAAAGAGCAGTTTGAAGATTTAATGCTGCTCTACAATTTGGCCAAAGCTTCGGAGCGCGCCACAACCCTGAACGAGATTCTCAGCGAGACCCTCAACCAAGTCATTGCGCATTTCAATGTCGCCGCAGGAGAGATTTTCCTGCGTGAGGATAGCAACGATATGTTGTGGCTAAAAATGCACCGCGGCGAGGCGCCGGATGCGTTCTGGTCGTGTGATCGATTCCGCTTTGGCGAGGGTATTATCGGTCAGGCAGCGGCGGAAGATCGGACCATTGAAAGCCGGGTGCTGGAGAAAGATGTGGTTTGCCTGCGGCCAGCACTGATCGAAGCTGGTTTTCGGCGCATCGTGTGCATTCCACTGCGGGCGGGGAATCGAGTTGTCGGCGTAATGACCGTCGCCAGTCGCTTTGATGAGCACTATTCCTGGCGCGAACGCGAACTGCTTGACGCGATTGGCACCTGGGCTGGCACCGCCATTGAAAATGCACGCTTACAGCAACAAAGCCGCCGGATTGCGATTTTAGAAGAGCGCGAGCGCATCGGCATGGATCTACACGACGGGGTGATCCAATCGATCTACGCCGTTGGCCTGGCGTTGGATTATGCCCGCATGTCACTGGATGATGATGTAAAAACCGCTCGTCAAAAAATAGGGGAGAGCATCGAGGGCCTGAATAGCACCATTCAGGATATTCGTGCCTATATTCTCGATTTGCGCCCGCGTCAATTGCGCGGAGGCGAATCCCTGACCCACGGTCTTCAGCGCTTGCTGGATGAATTTCGCCGCAATGCCAAAACAAAAACATCCCTGGCAACTACCGACGACGAGCTAACCGGCCTGCCACTCGCCAACGCGCTAACCATTTTTCACATCTGCCAGGAGGCACTGGGGAATGTCGCCAAACACGCCCATGCCAAAAAAGTTGATGTGCAATTATGGACGACAGAAGATCAGGTAATGCTAAAAATTAGCGATAATGGACGCGGATTTATCATTGAAGATTCAGGGGAATTGATCGGACACGGTCTTTCGAATATGCACCGCCGCGCTCGTAAGGTGGGAGGCGATGTGAACATCAGTTCTGCCCCCGCTCATGGAACAACAATCCTGGCGCAGATTCCCCTGAAAGATTGTGCCTCTAACGCCCCCTCTACCGAGATTGATTAACGAGGATTCTCGCGCTTTCAACGAGAATATTGCATGCAAACAGTGAGCTTGTGAGCGTGATCAGTACGCTCACAAGCTCACTGTTTTCAGGTTAGGGCTTACGCACTTGTACAAGAGAATGCCCGAAAACAGGGGTGTTTTTTATCGAGTTGCGTAAGTCCTATAGATGTATTTCTGTCAGAAACATTTGAGAGCTGATGTCTCATCCTTTGCCCCCAAAGAGATATTCTTATGGCTGTACCGCATTCTGATCTTGCTGAATTAGATTCAGAAATGCTTCGGCAACCCGCGGATCAAAATGTTTGCCTGATTGCTCACGAATATAGGCAATCGTCTCTTCCCGGGACCAGGCCATTCGGTAGGGTCGATCCGATGTCAAAGCATCCCAAACATCAATCACCGCAAAAATACGCGCCGAGATGGGGATTCGCTCTCCCCTCAAGCCGCGTGGATACCCCTGCCCGTCCCAGCGTTCATGATGGCAATAGGGAATATCCAGCGAATTCTTCAAATACCGAATCGGCGACAGCCATTCATTGGCATACATAACATGCTGCCGCATGATTTCCATTTCTTCGTCCGTCAAGGGGCCAGGTTTTTGCAAAATCGTATCCGGGATACCCATTTTTCCAATATCATGCAATAATGCGCCGCGACGAATATGAACAATCTCTGCATCGGGCAAGCCCAAGGCGCGTGACATGCGCACGGTCAGTTCGGTCACCCGGCGGCCGTGACCAACAGTTTCGCGATCTCGCAATTCCAGTGCTTTGGCCCAGCCTTCCAGGGTGGTGTCGTAGGCCAAGGTTAATTCGATATTTGAACGCTGCAATTGATGAAATAAATTGGCATTATCAATCGCAATTGCAGCCTGAGTTGCCAGCGTTTCTAGAAAATCAAGCCATTCCTGATCCAACTCAAAAGCGGAACGATAGAATATTTCCAAAATCCCTTTTACTTGCCCTTTGGAAATTAGCGGCATCCCATAGTAGGAAACAAACTGTTCCTGGGCAAAAAGCCGGGTACTGGCTTCATCCAGCTTCGATAAATCAGCAATATGGATTAAATTACGCTCCAATGCAATTCGCCCTACCAACCCTTCTCCCAGGCGGAATTCCGAAGATGTCAGGGAGTGCATCAAAAAGCCGCGTCCAGCCTTGTATTCCAGCATATTGGCATCGGGCAGTAGCAAAGCAATACTACAAGCATCCGCGTCGAGTTGCGCTTCTACCTGTTCCAGCAGAATATTCAGCGTAATTTGCACATCGATGCTGGCCGAAATGGCTATATCAATATTGTGCAGCGATTCCAGTTTTCGTAACTGACGTTGCGCGTCATTAATTAAGCGCGCATTTTGAATGGCAATCGCGGCCACATTCGCTAACGCCCCTAAAATTTCGTGATCGTCTTGGGTATAGCCATCCAGCTTATAGCTCTGCACTTGAAGAACGCCGATCGTTTTGCCTTTATCTTTTAGCGGAACCAAAATGGATGATTTGGTCGCCTGTTCTAGTTGATCATCTGGCGGCGGGCCTTTGATCACATCCCCACTTTCTGTAATTACATATTCGGTGCTAGATCCCACCAGCGCTTCCCGATGATCGGAGAAATAGATTGGTTTTCCAGTTCGAATCACCTGACTTTGCGTACCTAATCCATTTAGTGCGAGCGGGATGGGCGGGAAATTCTGAATATTATGGACAACCCCATCGGTTACAACATAACCCGCATGAATCAACCCGGTTCGTTCGTCAAAGAACGAAAGAATAAATGTATCAATATCCATCATATTGCCAATATAGTGAAAAATAGCCTGATAGATATCTTCAAGCTCTCGCAATTCCCCCAATGAAATCGATAGCGTATTCACCGCCAGTTGATGCTGCAACAGGCGTTTTATTTTTTTCTCATCTTCGCGGCGCTGACGCTGGGCCTCTTTCTCATCCAAAGCACGGCGCACGGCTGGTGGCAAGCTCGATAAACGGTCTTTTAATACATAATCCGTTGCACCCGATCTCAATGTTTCTACTGCGATTTCTTCCCCCAAATTTCCCGAGACAATAATAAATGGTATATCTAGTGCTTTCTCAACAAATATTTTGAGCGCCCCCAGGCCATCAAAGGATGGTAAATTATAATCCGCCAAAACCAGATCATAGTCACCATTTTCCAAACAGTCAGTAAAACTGGCGCGTGTATCCACGCGCTGCCAGTCACAGGAAAAACCATCTTGTTCAAGTTTCAGGATTGCCAGTTCTGCGTCCAAAAGATCATCTTCGAGAATCAGAATTCGCAAAGATTGCGAAGGCATCATTTCTTCTCCTGACAGGATATTGGTACTTATTGATTGGGCACTTCATTGGTTAACACCCAAAACAAACTAAGCTGCTTGACGACTTCTAAAAATTTATCGAATGCGACGGGTTTCACCACATACGCATTCACGCCAAGGTGATACGTTTCAACAATGTCTTGTTCCTCGCGAGACGAAGTGAGCACAACAATCGGAATATGCTTGAGATCAGGATCCGCCTTAACCCGGCGAAGCACATCCAGACCGCCTACTTTTGGCATCTTCAAATCTAATAACACAACCACAGGGTGTCCTGCAGGACGATTCGCGAATTCGCCGCGATGATACAAATAATCCAATGCAATCACCCCATTCTTGGCCACAACCACCTTTTTTGCCAGATTATTCCCTTCCAGCGCGATCAGCGCGAGTTCAACATCTCTGGGATCATCTTCCGCTAGCAATATCGTTTTTGTGCTCATAATCCTTTGGTCCCCAACCCAAATAATATTTTTAGTGGGTCTCTGGGAATCCCCGTGGCGTTATCCAGGTTTGGGGTATTGGGCGTGCGGAGCACGTCCTATGCCACTAAACCTGGGGTTTCTCACGGCAGTTCTTAAAGACCCATATTTTCAGCAGGCTTCTCACTAGCTGCGGTCTCCTATTAAGCTCTATCATACTATGATTTGCAGCAAAACATTGTGGTGATTCTTGGTATCATCCCTGTCTCTACTGCAAAAAGCCGATGACGGAGATGTCCGCCGGAATATATGGGGGTG
>CALCSH010000630.1 GCA_937893815.1 uncultured Anaerolineae bacterium
GCGCGGGCTTCCAGGCTAACCCCCATACTGGCGCGGTCCACCTTGACCAAAATATCATCGGGCAGGTACATGCGCATATCGAGGTGCATCATCTGCTCAGTAAAAGTCGGCACATCCGCCCATTCGCCGCGCGCCATCAAGGGCGTGGCTGGCTCTCGCGCTCCAATCACTATCTCGTTGGGGAACTTCCAATGCGAAACCAGATCCAAATAAACGGCTTCCGGCGAGGGGGTGGCGATAACATCTGCCAGTTTCTGCGCTTTATCTGCCGGGTTGGGTAACCCCTGCAATTCGCCCATAGCGCCTCCCAGCAAACGAAAAATACCATACCAGGCTGCCGTCGGTACTGACAACATGGCCCGCGAAAGCAACTTACGAGCGGCAGGTGGCATCCAGCCAATGCGCCGCCAAATGGCGTTGGTCATAAAATAGCGGTTATAACCGCCGAATAACTCATCGCCGCCATCCCCAGACAGGCTGACTGTGACGTGCTGGCGCGCCAGCTTCGATACTAAATAGGTTGGAATCTGGGATGAATCGGCGAACGGCTCATCGTAGAGAGCGGGCAGCAGCGGAATGACTTGACGCGTCTCATCGGGAGTGACATACAGCTCTGTATGTTCCGTACCAAGATGTGCGGCAACCTGTCTGGCATATTGCGCCTCGTCAAATCCTTGTTCGTGAAATCCAATTGTGAAGGTTTTTACTGGAATTGTGCTTTGTGACTGCATCAATCCCACGATGGCAGAAGAATCAATGCCCCCAGAAAGAAAAGCGCCTAACGGAACGTCTGCAACCATCCGTAAGCCGACCGAACGGCGCAGCATGGCATCGAGGGTCTCAATGGCGTCTTGCGCATCACCCTTAAATCGATTGGCCGCGCCGCTTTCAAGCACCTGACGGATTTGCCAATAGGGTTGTACCGCCATTTCTTGGGTTGGTGTATCGGGGCAAATTGTCAGATACGACCCCGGCGGTAATTTGTAGACGCCCTCGTAAATGCTGTAGGGAGCAGGCACGTAATTATGGCGCAAATATAACGCCAGTGCATTGCGATTGATTTCCCCGCGAAAAGCGGGGTGTGCCCGCATTGCCTTTAACTCCGAGCCAAACAGAAGGGTATTGCCAAACCAGCCATAATACAGGGGTTTAATGCCCATGCGGTCACGCGCTAAAGTCAATTCTTTTTCAGCACGATCCCACAAAGCCAATGCGAACATACCGTTGAAGCGTCGAATGCCCGCTTCCAGCCCCCAGGCTTCGATGGCAGCTAGCATCACCTCGGTATCAGATGTCCCGCGGAAGGACACCCCCCGCCCCTCCAGTTCGGCGCGCATCTCGGCAAAGTTGTAGACTTCGCCGTTAAAGACGATCACAAAGCGCCCGGATGCCGAGTGCATCGGTTGATGACCGAGCGGTGAAAGATCCAAAATTGCCAGACGGCGAAAACCGAGCGCAATCCAATCCCGTTCGTCCGCCCACACGCCGCTATCGTCCGGTCCGCGGTGTTGTATGGCTGTCGTCATCGTCCCGGTCAGTTGTTCCAACTCCGCTTGCGAGGACGATCTGGCCCGATTCCAAAATCCGGTAATTCCGCACATAATTATTCGGCAGCGCCCCCATGCTGCGCGTATAACTCCTCGTAGGCTTGAATCATTTTGTCCTGACTATAATTTTCACTGACACGCTGGCGTGCCATTTCGCCCAAGCTATGCCTATGCGCAGCTCCGGCGGCGGCCAACTCGCTCCAGGCGGCTACCATTTGGGCAGCATCGCCTGGCGAGACAATCAAGCCGGTATCGGCGACAATCTCCGCCGAATCGCCGACATCGGTGACAACACAGGGCACGCCCGCTGACATGGCTTCAACAACCGTGTTTGGGAAACCTTCGCTCAACGAAGCCGAAACAGCCCAATCCAGACCCGCGGTGATGTTTTCAATATCCCGCCGGGGGCCGAGCAAATGCACGCGCGGGCGAAGTTCCTGGGCATCAATCAGCAATTTTAGCTCGCGATTCGACCAGAGCATATCCGTGCCGCACAGTACAAAGTGTGCATTATATCCTGTGTTGACAAATTCACGCGCCGCTCGAATAAAAGTGACGTGGTCTTTCATGGGGTCAAAGCGGGCGACATAACCGATCAGCAAGGGTTCATCGGATTCGGGGAGCGAAAGTTCAGCGAGTAGATCGCGGCGGGCGTGTGGACGCGGGCGAAAGTTGTCCGTATCGACGCCATTGGGGATGAGAATCCAGCGCCGGGGGCGGTAGCCAATTTCGGTGTGATAGCGAAGCCCGGCCCGCGAGTTGATCACCACGCCCCGGGGCATGGCAGCCAACTTCGAGCAGGCGCGCACCGTCCAGCCGGAAAGCTGCCGGTATTGTGCCATATCCACATTCGAGGAGCGCACATTCCAATAAATATTCGCCACACCGGCCAATTTCCCGGCAAATAGCCCTAGCAGATCGGCATGATAGAGCCAGGTTTGTAGCACATCCGGCTGAAATTGCTTTAATAGGCGCACTAACTTGATGAATCCCCGCAGTGTAGGCCGGCCGCGTGGCATATCAAGCGTATCCACCGGGATACCCAGCGCGGCAATGCGCGCGCCAACATCGCCCGGCGCGACGAGAGAGATGACTCTGTTTTCATAGCAGGTAGCATCCAGATGCTTGAGCAAGCGGTAGAGTACCATCTCTGAGCCGCCAACATCGAGGGTTGTGATAAGATGAATGATGCTAATCATTTAAAAGAGAACGAAAAAGGGTGAGATACGCGCTGATAGCACGGTCTTCAGAAAAATTCTGAGCGCGTTTACGTTGAAGGGTTGCATCACGCTTATTTTCAAGCGCTTCAAGGATTGCGAAGGCCAACGCGGGTGCGTCTCCAACCGGCACCAAGCTGCCATAGCGCCCATTTTCTAAAATTTCAGCAGGCCCGCTGGGGCAGTTCGTGGAAACGATTGTCGCGCCACAACTCAGGGCCTCTACCAAAACAACAGCAAAACCTTCCCACGAGGATGAGAGTACAAAAACGGATGCCCGCGACATATATGCATACGGATTGGCGACGTACCCCGGAAGGTCAACATTTTTGGCGAGCCGCAACGAAATGATCAATTTTTCTAGTTCGTTACGCTCTTCGCCTTCTCCTAAAATCAGTAGCCGCACATCCTTTTTCTCGACGACCAAAGAAAATGCGCGAAGCAATGTAGGATAGTCTTTCGCAGCGGTTAACCGCCCTACGGCAAGGAGAACAGGCTTTTCTCCCGGCGCAAACCAGGGGTGTGCAAGCGCATCATTTGCTTTGCGCTCTACTTCTGCTATTTGCACCGGATTATAAATCGTATGTAATTTATCTTCCGAGATTTTTAAAAGCTGGGCAATGTTTTGAGCAGCGCCTTTTGAAACAGCCACAATGACATCCGCCCATGGATACAATTTTTTGGCAAGTTTCAACATCAACCAACCCTTATTTCGATATAAGGGGGTCAAATGAATAGCAACGGTGGTATGCTCACCCAATACCAGCCTGGTGGTGTGGAATGAAAACAAAACAGACAAGGACGCAATGATATTTGCATGTGTCTGAGCAGAAAGGAAAACATCAGGTTTTTCGCTGCGTATATAGCGCGCCAGTGGCAAAATGCAGTCTGATATTCGATTTTTATTCAAATTTATAATTTTGATCTGGGGCGATATTTCTGGTAGTAGCTCGCCATGTGCATTCGCCAATACCAGATGAACTTCATGTTGAGCGCGTCGAAACCCTTGTGCAAGATTCACTACAACGCGCTCTGCCCCACCAGACTCTAATGAGGGTGAAAAGATGGCTATTCGCATTTATTGATTCTGCCTGCTAAACACAAACTCGTTATTCCCCATTTTTCCCTGAACAGTTTTTAGGTAATCCAGCATGTAGCCCCGCTCTCGATAAAAATCAAATAGCTGTTCTGGTGAAGCGACTTCAAATGGATAACCGCCAACCCAATCAATCACATCCGTCCAGGAATTCATGCCGCGCAGCGATTGATAATTCCGATAGGTTTGAAAGGGACGCAGGAAAACAAGGTCGCGCAGTGAAACAACGAGCCATAAACCCAAAAAACAACTGGCGGCAATCA
>CALCSH010000631.1 GCA_937893815.1 uncultured Anaerolineae bacterium
TAAAACTCTGCGCTCTCCGCGTTCTCGGCGGTGAAGGGTTTTTGCAGTAGAGTCAAATATATCAGCCCGAAAAGCCGTCAAAAAACCAGGCTTCGGCCTGTGTTCCGGCTGGCAGGTAGGTGATATCCGCCGGTACAATCACCAGCGCATTGGCTTGCACCAACGAACGCAGATTGCCTGAACCCTGATGACCAGTAAGGTTGACCTCCCAACCATCGGGGCCAATACTAGCATGGGCGCGCAAATAACTCTCGCGTCCATCCGATTCAATTGCTTCTAGCAAGCGCACCTGGCGCGTCAGTCGCGGCATTGGATTCAGCCCCATCATTTTCGTCAAGGCGGGTTTCACAAAAACCTGATACCCAACATACGCCGATACCGGATTACCGGGCAACCCAAAATAAGGCACGCCGCGGTAACGCCCAAAGGCCAGCGGTTTGCCGGGACGCATATTAACTCGCCACAAAGTCAGCTCACCCTCTCGCTCTAAAACTGCGCGTACAAAATCAAACGCGCCGACGCTCACACCACCACTGGAGAGCAGGCAATCCACGCCGCTTTCCACGGCGGTATCCAGGCTGTTTCGCACAGCATCGAAATCATCCGGGATAATGCCCAGCGAGTATACATTGCCCCCACATTGCGTCACCAGCCCTTTGAGAACATACGAATTGGATTCGTAAATTTTGCCAGGTTGCAGCGTTTCGCCCGGGTGCAACAATTCATCGCCGGGGGATAAAATGCCCACACGTGGCCGACGGAAGACGGGGATTTGCGACATCCCCAACATGGCCAACACCCCGACATCCTGCGGGCGCAGGCGGCGCCGGGGGGTGAGTACGGTTTCCCCGGTGCGCACATCTTGTCCCCGCGGGCGCAGATTGGCGCCGGGAGCCGCGGGGTGGCATATCTGCACTTGTTGCGGGGCAACTGTGCCCGCCGAACGGATACCTATATCGGTGTCTTCCACGGGGACGACTGCATCCGCACCTTCAGGGATAGCCGCGCCGGTCATGATGCGCGCTGCCTGACCAGGTTCAATGCGCCCCTCGGGGTGCGTGCCCGCTGGAATATCCGCAACCACCTTCAGGGTCACGCGCCAATTCTCTGCTGCTTCCGCCACATCCGCCGATCGCACGGCAAATCCATCCATGCTCGAATTGGCAAACGCGGGCAAATCAATTTGCGAGACAATCTCTTCCGCCAATACTCGGTCTGCGGAATGTTCTAAAGCTATCTCTTCTACATTTAGGGGCGAAAATTCGGCCAAAAGGCGCTCAAGCGCTTCGGCTATGGGGGTCAGGGGATATGGGGGGTTCATGGTTTAGCCTACTCGTACCCGCCGGGCATCGACGATATTATCGAGGCGCTCTACGCGGTCAAGAATACGACTCAAGTGGGCAATATCGCGCACTTCCAGAATCAGATCAAATGTTGCCATATTGCGGCGATTAACATCGACATGCACGCGGTTCATGCTGACACCCTCTTCGGCCAATAGCGTAGAAACATCTTTGAGCAGGCCGTCGCGGTCGTAGGCCTTGATGCGCACCGGTACAGGGAAGGTTTGCCGGGCCTCTCCCCAGGAAACTTTAACGAGGCGCTCTTTTTCTTTGACGTTGAGGATATTGGGGCAATCACTGCGGTGGATAGTAGCCCCACGCCCGCGAGTGACATACCCGATGATCTCATCACCGGGAGCCGGATTGCAGCAAAGGGCCATACGCGTGAGCAGCCCTTTGAGACCGCGCACGGTGATGCCTTCAACGGGCGGTGATTCGTCGGGCTGGGTGGGGCGCACCGGAAATTCAAAATCGTCGTCATCGTCTTCTTCGATCAGGATCAATTCGTTCGAAACACGCGTCATCGGCAAATCGCCGCACCCGATGGCTTCAGAAAGATCATCGACGGTTTTGAAACTAAGCGCCCGCGCCAGTTGTTCCAGATTTTCATCCACCAACCCCAATTGGCGCAGCTCGCGTTCCAGCAACTCGCGGCCGTGTTTTACATTTTGGTCACGCGCCTGGATTTTAAACCAGCGCTGAATTTTCGAGCGCGCTCGCTGGGTTTTTACTAATCCAAGGTGGGTATTGAGCCAGTCTCGGCTGGGGCCGCCGCGCTTGGCCGTCAGAATGGATACCTGATCTCCGGTTTTGAGGTGATGGTCCAGGGGAACCAGTTTGCCGCCAATTTTGGCACCACGACAGCGATGCCCAACTTCGGTATGCACATGATAGGCAAAATCAATCGGGGTGGCATCTTGCGGCAAGTCGATGATATCGCCTTTGGGGGTGAACACGTATACCCGGTCACCAAAGACATCCGACTTCATGCCTTCCACAAATTCTTGGGCGTCATCCACGTCCTGACGCCATTCCATCAGTTGGCGCAAATACACGATGCGGCGTTCAAAATCGGGATCATGCCCGGAGCCTTCTTTGTAGCGCCAGTGGGCCGCAATGCCATACTCCGAGTTTTGGTGCATTTCCAATGTGCGGATCTGAACTTCAAGCGTGCGCCCATCAGAGTAAACAACTGCCGTATGCAGCGAACGGTAAAAATTCTCTTTCGGGGCGGCAATATAATCATCGAAGGAACCAGGGATCGGTCGCCAATGTGCATGAATCTCGCCCAACGCGGCGTAACAATCGGCCTTCTCTTTCACCAAAATGCGGATGCCGCGAATATCGTAGACTTCTTCAAAAGGCACGCTCTTACGTTGCATTTTGCGGTAGATCGAATAGATATGCTTGGGTCTGCCGCTAACATGCGCATCGTTGATGCCAGCCTGATCAATGACTTCCTGCAAACGATCTTTGATGGCGTCAACCGTACTCTCGCGCTCAGAACGGCGCTCGGATAATTTGCGTGCAATTTCAAGATATTTGAGATTATTCAAATAGCGAAAGGAGAGGTCTTCCAATTCCCATTTCATCTGCCAGATTCCCAGGCGGCTTGCCAGGGGAGCAAAAATATCCATCGTTTCTCTGGCAATACGCTTCTGCTTATCGGGCGAGGTAAAATTCAACGTACGCATATTGTGCAAGCGGTCAGCCAATTTGATCAACACAACCAGCGGGTCATCGGCCATCGCCAAAAAAGTTTTCCGCAAGCTGGCCGTCGCCAGGGCCGATTTATCATGCCGCCGCCCGCCTTTTTTCCCAGTCAGGTCTTCCTCGGGCAACTCTTCTTCATCGTCCCGTTCGCCGCGCGAAACTCGAGGCAGTGAGGTCAGTTTAGTCACGGCATCCACCATTTTGGCCACATCTTCGCCAAAATCGCTCCGCAGAGAGTCAATGGTCAAATCCGTATCTTCAACCGTATCGTGTAATAAACCGGCGGCAACAACCTGAGGAGGCACCATCATCTCAGAGAGAATGGTGGCGACCGCCATACAGTGCTGCAGGTAGGGTTCACCGGAGGCGCGCGTTTGTCCGGCATGAGCCTTTTCAGCCACGCGGTAGGCGCGCTGAATCAGCTCCTTGTCGATGGGTGTATAAAAGCCGGGAAGAACTTCAAGCAATTCGTCAACGCTCATAACATCAAACCTCGCAGCAAAGTATAATCACGGCTTAGTTTTGGAGCAAGGGCGAGAAACGAAATCCCTATACCAATAATTGCTGCCAATCAATAGCTCTCACGGTCGGGTGCAGAAAATGATCGTCGTTCACGTCGTGAAATACGAGCTGCGTGAAACTGCGCTCCGCCAAACTGCGCGCATATTCGATCGGGACAATATCATCATGCCTGCCATGATAGATGACCGTGGGGATGGGGATGCGCAAATCCGTCTGGAGGACAAAATCGGGCCAGATGAGCGCTGGCGCGAGCAAAATTAGTTTTTCCAGCCTTTGGGGGTGAGATATCGCATAGAGGGCAGCCATCAACCCGCCAAAGCTGGATCCGATCAGCGTCCACTTATCTGCGGGGGGAGATTGCAAAATTGTTAAGAGTTTCTCCATGCGCTGCTCCAATGATCCAGTAAAATCTGGAGTACGAATATGCGGAAATCGTTCGCGCAAATATGTGGCCTTCATCCCCTGGCTGTTACCTTCTAATCCGTAAATGTACAAAAGGTTCATGGCTCGACTTAGCCTCAATTTCTGATACACTATACCCAATGATACCAAAACCAACTATACCAGTACCCAGCAAAAAAATTCTTGTTGTTGAAGATAATGATGTAATTCGCGAAGGACTTGCCCAACATTTACAGATTGACAACTACCTTGTCGTCCAAGCCAGCAATGGCAATGAAGCGCTTCGGGTATTAGAAAAATTCAAACCCGATCTCATTCTTTCCGATATTAATATGCCCGGCAAAGATGGCATTGAATTGTATGCTGAAGTTCGTAAAAACCCGCGGCTGATTACTGTGCCTTTCTTATTCCTAACGGCGGATAATTCGCCGCAAAGCCGCAGGCTGGGACGAGAACTTGGTGTTGAAGATTACCTTACCAAGCCGATCAACCACCAGGATTTACTCAGCACCATCAATGCCCGGCTGTTGCGCGCCGCTGAAGTAGAAGTCGCTCATATTGGTCAAGCCTATCTGGAAACCGTGGCTGTGCTTGTCAACGCGATCGAAGGCCGCGACCCGTATACCCGCGGGCATGTGGATCGTGTCACCCGGTATGCGGTTTGGATGGCCGAGGAATTACGCTGGCCCGAAGAACAGATTCGCATGATGGAGTTTGGCGCCCGTTTGCATGATATCGGCAAAATCATCATTCCGGATCAGGTGCTTAACAAACAAGGCAAGCTAACACAAGAAGAATGGGCACTCATGCAACAGCATCCAGTCGCCGGAGAAAAGATACTCAGCGGCATCAGCCACTTACAAGCGGTGCGTCCCTATGTGCTCTATCACCACGAGCATTGGGATGGAACGGGGTATCCCGAAGGTTTGAAACAGCGCGAGATTCCAATTGAAGCGCGCATTCTGGCGATTATCGATGTCTATGATGCGCTCAGCACCGAACGACCCTACCACCCTGCGCGCCCGCACGATGAAGTTATGCAATATATTGAACTTCAGGCCGGAAAATATTTTGATCCTGACCTGGTCGTTGTTTTTCAAGGCGTCATGAAAAAACGCTGCACACAAGGCGAGAAAAAATAATGCGCTCACTGACAATTCCATCCGTGGAACGGATTATCCTGATAGTGGAAGATAGTTCCCAAATCCGCAACGTGATTGCCCGCGCCCTGATGATGGAAGGCTATATCACACATCAAGCAAAAAATGGCATTGATGGGCTAAAAATATTACAAAAAGTTGTTCCGCATTTGATTCTCTCCGATGTCAATATGCCGGAAATGGACGGGATACAATTCTTCCAGGCCGTGCGTAAAAACCCAGATTGGACCGCAATTCCTTTTATCTTCCTCACCTCACATAGCTCATCGGAAGATATTCAACGTGGGCGCGAGTTGGGGGTTGAAGATTATTTGACCAAACCCATCGAGCCCTACGATCTGGTGAAAATTATCAACGCTCGCCTGTATCGTACCGCCGCTGTTGAAGTTGCGCAGGTCGGGCAGGCCTATTTGGATACGGTTAAAGTATTGGCAAATGCCATTGAAGGGCGAGATGTGTATACACGCGGACATGTAGAACGTGTGACAACCTACGCCCTGTGGGTGGCGAATGCGTTGAACTGGCCCTCTCAACAGATGAGGATGCTCGAATTCGGGGGGCGTCTGCACGATATTGGCAAGATCTTCATCCCCGCCACCGTGCTCAACAAGCCGGGACGCCTGACCGCCGAAGAGTGGGAAATGATGAAAAATCACACCATCACCGGCGCAAAAATGCTGCAAGGGATTCATCACCTTCACGGTACTTTACCTTATGTGTTGTATCATCACGAAAAATGGGACGGCTCCGGTTATCCCAAGGGTCTGAAAGAAAAGGAAATTCCGGTACAAGGACGATTATTAGCCATCGCCGATGTGTATGACGCCCTGACTACGGCGCGCCCCTACCATAAACCCCGCACCCATGAAGAGGTGATCAAGATTCTCATCAAAGACACCGGTTCGCACTTTGATCCCCAATTGACACCCATCTTTGTAGATGTCATCAACAAACGCAGAGCCCAAGCCGCGGCCAAAAAGCGGGAATAAAACTACCGCTCCGCCGGAAAGAAACCCAGCGGAGCGGTGATTGGTATCACTGGAATTAGATTTCAGGCACGCTGCAATCGGCTTGCTAGTCGCAGTCCAAGCGCAAAAATCCCTGCCAGTATCCCCACAGCCAAATAATCGATCAATGGAATGCGCACAATCTCATTCAGCGCGATCCAACCGCGCCCGCTATAAACCCAAACCGCACTGGCGATATAGGCCAGACCGACTCCCCACCGAACCCGGCGCGAGAGTTTCAAGCCGTGCATTTGCGTAACCACCACAACGCCCCCAAAACCGAAGGCAAACATCGGCCACAAATTATTCCCTTGCATGATCGCAACCAATGTGCCATGCGCCAACACACCAACTTCCTGAAACAGTGTCCACCAGCGGTTGGTGTGAATGCGCGTGAAGAACAAACTCCCCTGTAACAAGAGCAAGAACATATAGAAAAATCCGATCAAATGACCGCTGGTGACAACCATCGGGTGGTACCAAAACGTATACACGGTTGCCCAGGCGAAAAAATACCCGTGATACTTGCGAGCAAAACGGATGATTTCCTGCTTGAATGGGAGTCTCTTGCCGAAGAACATGCCGCGGCGATCATTTTCCATCAACAACACCCAGATCAACAATAGTGCCACTGAGGCCTGCGAACTCCAGATGGATACATCTTGTGCCAGGCCGTCATAGAGCCAATGCGTCTGCACAAAGTGAAGCAAAATAAAGAGCGCATTCACGCCCAGCGCCGCCCAATTCCAGCGATGCAGGGTCATGGAATATTTCGTTTTTTGAGATTGAGCCTTGTAAATCAGATACCAGAAAGACACCTGATGCAGCAGATACAGGCCCCAGGCGGATAAACGCGTCCAGAAGGTCGGCTCCGGAAGCTTCCAGTAATACCAGGAAACGCCCTGATCGGGGAGCAAGCGGATGGCATCCAGGCGTGCACCCGCCAACCAAATCGCTCCAGTAAACAACAAACTGGCAAGAATCCCCAGCCAAAGGGTCTGGATATCTTTACGTGGTGAGGTGGTTTTCATCATGAGTGAGGTTTCCTTTCCTGAAAGTAAAACGATTTGAAATTCATCGCAAAATGGCTTGCGCTACACGCAAACCACCCAGAGCTACCGCCGGTACGGACGGCTCCGAAAAAAATCAGACCGACGCTTTCCCCAATAAATTTTGAAAGGCGTCTTCCGCTGTGAGGAATCGAAAGGCGAACCCCAGGGTTTGCAATTTTTCAGGCAGCACGCGCTGACCATCGAGCACCACGGTAGCAACTTCACCAAACATCAGACGCATGACAAAACCGGGCAGCGGCACGAGCGAGGGTCGTCGCAATACCTTGCCCAAGGCTTTGCCAAAATTGGCGTTGGTCAGCGGGTTAGGGGCGGTCAGGTTGACCGGGCCGCTGGCTTGCGGATTGGCGATTAGAAAACGTAGCGCCGCGGCAGTGTCCTCAAGATGAATCCACGAGTACCATTGGCGGCCATGTCCAAACGGGCCGCCCGCGAACAGACGGTAGGGCAACACCATGCGCGGCAGCGCGCCGCCAAGCGTGCTAAGCACGACTCCCGTGCGAACAATCACCCGGCGCACGCCCAGGGCTTCAACGGGTTTAGAAACTGCTTCCCACTGTTGGGAAACTTCCGCCACAAAATCGTGCCCTGCCGACGATTTCTCGGTGAGCGCTTGGTCCCCGTGCGTGCCGTAATAACCAATCGCCGAGGATTGCACGAATACCTGGGGCTTGTTCTCGGCGGCCTGGATGGCTTCCACCAGCGCCTCACCTGCGTCCAGGCGGCTTCGCAGAATACGCGCTTTTCGGTCATCGCTCCAGCGGGCGGGGAAAAATTTCTCCCCGGCAATATTCTCTCCAGCCAGGTTGACGACTGCATCTACGGTGTTGATGATTTCGCCCCATCCCTGAGCGGATTTGGCGTCCCACTGGATGGCCTGCGCCCCCGCTGGAAGCGCAAGACTCCCTTCAGGTTGGCGCGTCAACACCAGGGGTTGATCCCCCGCCGCGAGCGATTGCCGCACAAATTCGCGACCTATCAATCCACTGCCACCGGCAATTAAAATTTTCATACTGTACTCCAATCAACCGTACTCAGCCAGGATTCAATCGTCTCAGCCCGGTCGCCCAAGATTTCGATAATTACTTTCCGATACGCCTTAATATAAATCGCCAACGAGTCAACTGGGAAATTGGCATTTTGCAGCAAGCCCTTGATCCACCTCAATTCCGAGGCCAGATGCCGAATATCGCCAAGTTTAAGCGCCGAAAAAACAATCTCCCCCCAGAACTGGTTAGCGATGCGAAGATGATCTGGATTGATTTGGCCTTCCAATATCTCACGCATCTGGCTCTCAATGGCGATACGGGCCACCGGATAGTATTTCAGTAGCGCCTGATCATCTTGCGGAACTTTTCCAGACAATGGCAAGGTAGGCTTGCGAATTATTTTTTCCACTTCATAGGAAACACTGCGCAAATCTTCACCTAAATAATGGCCTGGAATGACCTCTCGCAGATCTGGATTCAGGCTAAATATCCAGCCGCCATACGCCAAAGGAATTTTCTGCTCCGCCAGTACGAAAGCAACATCCAGCAGCGTAGCTGCCGTACCAAGCTGATGTGCGGTTTGCACGACTAACGTAGGGCGCACGGCGGCAATCATTCCGGTCAGGTTATCAGTAGGCACATCTGCGCCCAGAAAAACCACCCCCCAGCCGCGATTGCGCAGCAGCAGTGTGATCATCAACGCGGGCAGCACATGCTCTTCGTTGGGCGGGCAACCCACAACCACCGTCTCAGCATGGAGTGGCGGCGGAGCCGCGGTGATCAGGGCATTAACCCGTCGCCGCACCAGGCCAGACGCAAAATGTTCTTGCTGTACCGTTACATCCCCACGATACCAGGACCAGCCAATTTCGGACAGCCCTTCAAAGAATATATCCAGACAAACAGTTTCCGCCGGGAATAATGCAAAGGCATACGCCACGATTTGCTCGGCGCGGGTTTCGTCAAATCTCAGACAGGCATCCACCCAAACGGACCTCAAATCATCAATCTGAGCGCCCTCGGGCAATTCTGTGCCGGGCGGTTTTGGTTGCAGTGAAATCGGCGCACCGTCGCTTTCCAACGGATCGCTACCCTTTTCTTCCAGCGTATGCCATAACATCACCGCTTTGCTGATACTCATGCCCTCATCCTGGCGGGCCAGCAACCAGCGGATCGTTTCGATATCGCGCTGCGAATATAAACGATGTCGTCCCTGTGTGCGAGCTGGCATTGGCAAACCATAACGCCGCTCCCAGGCTCGTAAGGTATCCGGGTGAATACCGGTTTCTTGTGTTACTACACCGAGATTAAATGTCGGGGTCTCACTGATTTCTGTCATGAATCCATTATCCTGTCATATACTCAGAAATTTTCAGGGTTGCAGCATATTAACATGTGATTGCTATTTTGTCAATGTATTGCAAATGTTTTGGCTAGTTATAAATAACATCATGGACAATTATTGGTAATTTCTGTTGTCATCCATAGACTCCACTGCAAAAAGACACTTTCACCTCAGAGTGCGTAGAGAACGCAGAGAACACCGAGATTTTTTGCCGATTTTGCACTTTTAAAACTCTGCGCTCTCCGCGTTCTCGGCGGTGAAGGGTTTTTGCAGTAGAGTCATCCATAGAGGCTTGAACACGAACAAATCTCGGATTGTCATGCTGTGGGCGCAGCTGAAGAACCCTGCGCTGTGCCAGATCCTTCGCATCTGCTCAGGGTGACATTTTACGGTCGTCAAACTTTTCAAGCTACTTTTGACTAAAATAGACTCTACTGCAAAAAGCCGATGACGGAGATGTCCGCCGGAATATATGGGGG
>CALCSH010000632.1 GCA_937893815.1 uncultured Anaerolineae bacterium
AAGCCGTCAGCCAAAATAAAGATGCCGCCGCAGTTGTGGGTATCAACCCCTTGCGAATGAACACAATCGCTTTTGCCCTCGGGGTTGGGTTGGCTTCTATAGCTGGCGCACTACTTGCGCCGAGTTTTTCGATCGTGCCCGACGTGGGTGCGGTACCCTCGATCCGTTCGTATGTCATCATCGTGCTGGGCGGGATGGGCTCCCTACCTGGCAGCATCCTGGGCGGAATCCTGATCGGCCTGGTCGAAAGCTTTGGTGCGGGCTATTTCCCTGATCCCAGCCGAGGATTGACCTATAAAACGGCCTTTGGGCTGGTCATCTTTGCCCTGGTATTACTTTTCAAACCGACAGGCTTCTTTGGGAGAAGGAGATCATGAAGATCAATCGCCGTTTCCCCTTCCAAGCTAAGTGGATACTGGCAGGCGTAGCTTTGGTGGTCGCACTGCTAGCTCCCCTTGCACTCGAAAGTTATTGGCTGCATGTTTTCATCATCGCTTACTTCTACGCCTTGCTAGCCTCCAGTTGGGCGCTGCTGGCTGGCTACGCTGGACAGTTTTCTTTTGGCCACATGGCTTTTATGGCAATCGGTGGCTATACATCAGGTTTGTTGGGCAGATATTTCAACACACCGCCATTGTTGGGGATACTGCTAGGAACACTGCTGGCCGGGATAACCGGTTTGACGATTGGTGGGTTGGTGCTGCGTTTTAAAGCCTCCTACCTGGCTTTGTTCACGATTGCTTTTTCAGAAATCTTGCGCATGGTCATCAAAGGTGAATCGGACATTACCCGCGGCGATCAAGGCTTGAGTGTGGCTCCCTTATTTGGAACCGAGGTCATCTCGCGCCTGCCCTACTATTACACTATGCTGGCTGTGCTGGTGATCTGTTTGATTTTGATGTATTGGCTGGCAAATTCACGCGTGGGCCTGTTCTTGCGCGCCATCCGCGAAGATGAAGAAGCAGCCGCGGCCCGAGGGGTAGACGTGGTCAAATTCAAAGTGCTCACCTTCGTCGTCACCAGCATGATCGCCGGATTGGCAGGAGGCTTTTTCGCTCATTACATCACCATCCTGACGCCCAATATCTTGATCATTCCCCAAATGGGATTAGTCATCGCCATGGCGATCATTGGCGGCGTTGAAAGCTTAATTGCCGCCGCTGTGGGCGGCGTTATCATCCAGATCAGCCTTGAATGGCTGCGGCAGTTTGAAGCTTGGCGTCTGGTGATTTTCGGCGCGCTGTTGATCCTTACGCTGCGCTTCGCCAGAGATGGATTGGTTACCCCGTTACTCCAGCGCATTTTCGGCACCGCACCCAAAGCAGAGTTGCGCACGGACGTCTCCAGCAATGCAGCCAAAGAGGAGGTAAATCTCGATGAAGCTTGAAACGCAGGCAATCACGAAAAATTTTGGCGGCATTCAAGCACTGAATGGGATTTCGCTTACGATCGCCGACAACGAATTGGTTGGTATCATCGGCCCTAATGGAGCTGGGAAAACCACCTTTGTCAACACCATCACCGGGTTCCATTCCCCCGATAAAGGCCGTTTGATCCTCAACGGGGAAGATATCACCGGCCTGAAACCAAACGAAATCACCCGGCGTGGCATTGGCCGCACATTTCAAGTCACACGCGCCTTCCGGCGAATGACCGTGATGGAAAATATGCTGGTGCCTGCATTGGCAGTTTCACGCGATCGATCACGGATGGAGGCGAAGGAGCAGGCACGAAAGGTACTCGATTTTCTCACGTTGGATCACTTGCGGAATGATTATGCCCGCAGCCTCTCCGGCGGACAACAAAAATTACTCGAGCTAGCACAGTTATTGATGACAGATCCCGATCTGCTGTTCCTGGATGAGCCTTTCGCTGGCGTGCACCCAAAATTAATGGAAACCATTTTCGAATATATCAATATGGTGCATGCCCAGGGAAAATCGTTCATCATCATCAGCCACGATATGCCGTCCATCTTTGCGCTCAGCAAGCGGCTGATTGTGCTTAATTATGGCGAAGTGCTTGCAGATGATACGCCCGACATTGTCAAAGACGACCCCCGAGTAATCGAAGCCTATCTGGGAGAAGACGACGATGATTGAGATAAAAAACTTGCATGTAGGCTACTACAAGGATCTCGACATCCTTCAGGGCGTCTCGCTCAAAGCTGAAGCCGCCCAGATCGTTGCCGTGCTTGGCGCAAATGGTGTCGGAAAATCTACTTTGCTGAAGTCCGTCTACGGGTTTCTGAAACCGCGTGCCGGGCAAATCCTACTAGATGGCAAGGACATCACCGGGATCGCCTCCCACCTGCTGATTACGCAAGGCATTTCCTACATTCCCCAGCATTCCAGCGTATTCCCCTTCATGTCCGTGGAAGATAATCTCACCTTGGGGGGGTGGACATTTCGGAGAGATCAGGCCCGTGTGCAGCAGAAGCTCGAAGAGAACTACCAGCGCTTCCCGATGTTGCGCCAACGCCGTCACGACGATGCGGGACTGTTATCCGGTGGGATGCAGCGCATGGTCGAGGTAGGGCGCACCCTGATGACGGACCCCAAGGTGATATTGGTGGACGAGCCAACCGCCGGGCTGGCCAAGATGCTCTCTGCGGATGTTTATCATATGCTGGAAAAATTGCGCGACGACGATGGTCTGACAATTATCCTGGTCGACCAGGAAATCCGCCAGGCGCTCAAAATCGCCGATTACGTGTATGTTCTCGAGTTGGGCCGCAACCGGGTGGATGGCCAAGCCAAAGAATTCACCGATTTGAAAAAAGCACTCTGGGATTAATTATGAAAACTGCAGATATCGAAAAAGCCTTCCACCAGGCTTTTGGGGAAACGTTGCTCGGCATTGACTCGCATGTAAGCGGAGAACCGGCTCGCTTAATCGTGGGCGGTTTGCCCGCTATTCCTGGGCAGACCACCAATGACAAACGTTTATTTCTTTCGTCAGAATTGGATGATATTCGGCTGCGCGTCACTCGAGAGCCACGCGGGCACCGCGATATGTTTGCTTCCATTTTGACAGAACCAGAAAGCGATGAGGCCACCTTTGGACTGGTTTATATGGATGCCCGGCGGTATCCATATCTGTGCGGTCACGCCACGATCGCCGCGGTCAGCGCCCTGATTGAACTGGGAATCCTCGATGCCCAACCCCCCGAAACGCGCGTGATAGTCGATACCCCCTCCGGTGTCTGGAAGACAGTCGCCCACCTACGGGAAAATACTCAGGCCGATGGCCGCCGCTTTCGTGTCGATTCGGTTGCCATTCAACCTGAAATCGCCTTTGCCTATCTGCTCGATCAGCCTTTAGATGTGCCCGGCTTGGGCCGCATCCAGGTGGATGTTTCATTCACGGGCGGCTTCTTCGTGATGGTCTCTGCCGATCAGATCGGCCTCGATCTGACGGTTGAAAACGCCCAGAAGCTCTCCCAATTGGGTATGGAAGTTATCGCCGCTGGCAACCAGCAATTAGATGTGCAGCACCCCCAGCGGGAGTATATCAACACCATTGACGTGGTCGAGTTCTATGATCCACGCGGTCATGATCACCAGCGCGGTAAAAATTTCGTCGTGCTGGGCGAAGGGCATGTTGATCGCTCCCCATGCGGTACGGGCACTTGCGCCAAACTGGCCTTACTCCACCGGCGCGGGCAGTTAGATATCGATCAACGCTTCGTTAACGAGGGTTTACTGGGCACTACCTTCGACGCCCGCATTGTTCGCCAAACATCACTTGCAGATCCCACCACCGGGCTTAGCCTGCCAGCCATCATCCCCGAAGTGCGCGGCGCGGCGCATATCACCGGGTTGCATCATTTCGTGCTCACCCCGGAAGACCCATTCCCAGAGGGATTCCTGCTACAAGAATGACAACTTCTAGGCAAAACTTACCCGATTTTTCTGGGACGCGTTATCGGCGGTTATCGGATGATCAATGCCGAAAACTGCACGCCGCGGCCCTGGAAATTCTCGACCGAACCGGGGTGCGGCTTCATCACTCCCCCGCAGTGGATCTGCTAAAGCAAGCCGGGGCGCGTGTCTCCGAGGGGAATCGAGTCCGCATTCCTCCAAGGTTGGTGGAACAAGCCCTTAAAACTGCTCCTGAGCAAGTTACGCTGTACAACCGTCAGGGACAGGCCGCCCTGCCCATCGGAGGCTATCGAACCTTTTTCGGCACCGGCTCAGATTGTCTCAATATCATCGACCATCGCAACGGAGAGCGACGAGCACCTGTTTTACAGGATGTCGTCGAGGGCATGACACTGTGTGACGCGCTACCCAATATTGACTTTGTGATGTGTATGTTCCTGCCGGTGGATGTGCCCATACCGGTCGCTGACCGCTACCAGATGCAGGCCATGCTCAATCACACCTCAAAACCAATTATCTACGTCACCACGGATCTTTCCGGCTGTGTGGATACCGTTGAAATGGCGGAGGCGGTCGTTGGCGGGGCTGAGGCTATGCGAAATCGACCGTTGGCGGGTTGCTATATCAACGTCACCAACGCCTTGCAGCACAACCAGGAAGCATTGCAAAAGTTGCTCTACTTATCCGGCAAAGGGCTGCCCGCTACTTACATTCCAGTAGCCTTCGGCGGGATCACTGCGCCAATCACCCTGGCCGGGAATATGGCCATCTGGCACGCCGGTAGCATGGTGGGCCTGGTGCTCTCCCAATTGAACCGGGAAGGCGCGCCTTTCATCACATCGGGCTGGGGGGCCAGCGCCTTAGACATGCGCACCGCCGTCAGCCCCTACGCTGAACCAGAAAAATTATTCATCGCCCAAGAATTGGCGCATTGGAATCACCTGCCAATGTTTGCCTTCGGCGGTTTCAGCGACTCAAAAATTGTTGACCAACAAGCGGGCATCGAGGCAGCGCTAACGCTGATGAGCAATTTCATGGCAGGCAGCCATCTTGTTCATGACCTGGGTTACCTCGAATCTGGACTGACCGGCTCACTGGTTCAATTGGCAATTTGCGACGAATTAATCGATTGGATTCGCACTTCGACAGCCGAAGTCGAGATCAATGCTGAAACGCTCGCATTAGATCTCATTGACCAGGTCGGCCCCGATGGAGATTTTTTATCTACCGACCACACCCTGGATCATTTTCGCCAACGCTGGTATCCTAAAATCATCGAACGCCAGGATTACTCCAATTGGATAGGCAATGGAAGCCAAGATTTAGGACAGCGCGCCTCAGCGCGAGTCAACCAACTTCTGGCTGAACATCAACCTGAGCCTTTGCCTGGGGATCTACAAAAAGAACTACAAAGAATCGTCCAGCGCGCCACTGATGCGGCTATCGATTGAAATCAGTAAATGGCGAAATCTGCTCTGGCCTACGCCTTTGTAAAAAGAATCCCTTTTTTCGGCATCTTTCTGTTCGAGGCTGAGCAGTTTCATGAGCGAATAATAAATAGGAGCGCAACTTGCCTGACCTTCTGCTTTTTAACGGCAAACTTACAACCCAGGATCCCAATTTTCCAAATGCTACGGCGATCGCGCTGCGTGATGGGCACATATTGGCCGTGGGCAGCGATAGTGAAATCAAGGCCCTGGCCACAACTCATACCCGGCAGGTGGATCTGCACGGACAGCGAGTCTTACCGGGCCTGACCGACGCACATATTCATTTCTACGAGTGGGCTTTACTCTTGAGTGGTCTTGCCCTGGAAGACACTGCCTCGCTGAGTGAAGTTCAATTTCGCCTGCGAGAAGCGGTCAGTCGATCGCAACCGGGGGAATGGATTCTGGGCCAGGGCTGGAATCAGGAGCGCTGGACCGAAGTGCGGCTGCCAAGTCGCGCCGATCTGGATGCGATTGCCCCCCACAACCCTGTTATTCTTTGGCGTACCGATTTGCATTTGGCCTGGGTCAACACCGCGGCGCTAGAAGCGGCCGGGATCAACGCACAGACTCCAGCCCCTCCTATGGGCGTGATCGACCGCGACCCGGACGGGCAGCCGACCGGGATTTTGCGCGAACTAGCCATCAATCTGGTGCGCCAGGTTATGCCCACTACAAGTGACGATTCCACCGACGCGGCTATGCGCCAGGCCATGACGAAAGTCCACCAGCTTGGCTTGACGGGTGTGCATGATTTCCGCATCATGGGCGGAGATGACGGGCCTCCCGCGCTACGCGCCTGGCAACGGCTACGCGCAGCTGGCGATTTGCAGCTACGCGCCTGGGTAATGATCCCCGGAGAGCTGGTGGAGCAAGCCGCCACACTGGGGTTGCAAAGCTGTCTGGGGGATGATTTCTTGCGCATCGGTGGCGCCAAATTCTTCGCGGATGGCGCTACCGGAGCGCGCACATCCTGGATGCTGGAACCCTTCGAGGACGGCGGAAGCGGCCTGCCACTCACCCCCATGGCAGCCTTGACTCACGGAATTTCCATCGCCCACCAAGCAGGTATTTCGACGGCAATTCACGCCATTGGAGACCGCGCCATTCGAGAATTACTCGATGTATATAGCGAAGTTTTAGGGCAGCAAGCGGGCCGTTCCGGGCCGCGTGTACCTCACCGCATCGAGCATGTTCAGCATAGCCACCCCGACGATTTGAAACGTCTGGCGCCATTAGGGTTGGTAGCATCCGTGCAGCCATTGCACCTTGGCGATGATCTGCACATGGTCGAAAAAGCCATCGGTCAGCGCTCACGCTGGACGTATGCCTTCCGCGAACTATTAGATGCAGGCACGGTACTGGCATTCGGCTCCGATTGCCCGGTCTCGTCTCCCAACCCGTTCTTGGGCATCTACACCGCGGTCACCCGTCAACAGCGCGATGGAACTCCTATCGGGGGTTGGTACGCTGAGCAGTGTCTGACAGTCGCCGAAGCCGTGTGGGGTTATACCATGGGCTGCGCCATTGCCAGTGGGCAGGAGCAGCATCAGGGCAGTTTAACCCCTGGCAAACTTGCTGATCTGGTCGTATTGGATCGAGATATTTTCGCCATCCCCCTCCAAGAGATTGCAGATACCCAGGTGATGATGACGCTGTTCGATGGCCGGATTGTCTATCATCAATCGGACATATGAAATTTGCAAATATGCCGATACCTGCCAAGAAAAAAGCCCATGCAGAGTGCGCTGGGCTTTTTTCTTACATCAGTCTGTTGCGAAAGAGTCTCCCCGGCCCCGTTTAGACTTCCAACCCTAGAGCAACCAGCTTTTCTTTGGTAGGCACACCGGTCTCGTCCCAGCCGCGCAGTTGGTAGAATTCTGGTAGCATTTGCGCCAGTTCAACCACTTTACCTTGAGCCGGGCCTTCGGGCATTGGTTCCATCAGCATTCGTTCGGGTAGAGTGTCATCGGCCTGGGTAAATCCAGCCTTGATCAGGAACATGCGCTCCAGATTGAAGATGCGCTCCCCAGCTTCGAGCAAGGTGTCTTCAGTGTACTCTGCACCGGTGGCATAATTCATCACCTGGGTCAAGCGTTCCGGCCACAGGTTTACATCGGGGCCAAACATATAACGCACGCTCAGAAAGACGCATAACCCAGCCGCATCGATCACCGTGAAAGCGTCCTCAAAACGCATCACCAGTCGCGGTTTCTCCTCGATGGTCAGCGGATCAAGTCGGGAAGGCACGCCAAATACTTCTGAGTAAGCAATATCACCGGCCATGTGCGAAGCGCCGATATTAGAAGTGGCATAGAGCAGCCCCATGCCCTGCGCACCGCGCGGATCGTAGCCCGGCATTTCCAGTTTTTTTGCCGTCATCGAATATTGCGGATGGCCGTAATGATCCGCCAGACGATAACTACCCTCGGCCAATAAATCACCAAAGCCGTCGCGATAGGCCATCTTTCGGATCATTTCTATCATGGCGTCGGCATCGCCGAAATTCAAGGGTGTGCCAATATCGCTCTCGGGGATCAGCCCGTCAGCGAATAATTCCATTGCACAGGCGATGGTCGTGCCTGCCGAAATCGTATCCATACCCAATTCGTTGCAAAGATAGTTGGCCTTTGTGATAGCGGCCAGGTTGTCTACGCCGCAAGCGCTGCCGATGGCGCCGATGGTTTCATATTCCGGCCCCTCACCTTTTCCTTCGTAGCCTGGCTCATCGACGCGCGTATCTCGCCCACAGGCAATTGGGCACTTATAACAAGGCTTGGCGCGGATCAAGTATTTCTCGGAAAGTGTTGGCCCATCAATCTGGTCAACTCCCTCAAAAACGCCACTTTTAAAGTTGCGTGTCGGCAAGATGCCCATTTCGTTGGTTACCTGGGGTACATAGGCAGTGCCGTATTCGCGCAGCGAAGAACCCTGGGTCATAATATCTCCACCGACTTCTCTTTGAATGCTCAACGAAAGCGCTTTCATCTGTTCCGGGTACGCCAGGATCGGCTGGCGATTGCCATTCACCACTACGGCCTTCAGGTTTTTGCTGCCCATCACCGCCCCCACCCCAGATCGGCCCGCTGCGCGATGTTCATCGTTCATAATTGCCGCCACTTTTACCAATCGCTCTCCCGCCGGGCCAATACAAGCAACTTTGGCCTTGGGGTCAGTCTCTGCCAACAAGATCGCGGTGGTTTCGGGAACATCTTTACCCCATAAGTGTTCAGCGGGGCGCAGTTCAATTTGATCTTCGTTGATCCAAAGATAGACCGGTTTTTCAGCCTTACCTTCGAAAATAAACATATCAAAGCCAGTGCGTTTCATCACCGTAGGGAAAACGCCCCCGGAATTGGAATTAGAGAGGGCGCCGGTTAGGGGGGATTTTGTCACCACCATATAACGGTTGCCGGTTGGGGCTGGGGTGCCAGTCAGCGGCCCAGTGGCAAAGATGAGCTTATTTTCAGGAGCCAGCGCATCAACTCGCGGGTCAATTTCATCATACAGATACCGGATCGCCCAGCCGCGCCCTCCCAAATAATCTTTGGCGATTTGAGGGTCGATCTCTTCAACCTGAGAAGCTCCGCTCGTCAGATCAACGCGTAGAAGTTTTCCGTGCCAGCCAAACATATTTTTCTCCTTATTCTCACATTATCCACCAGCCATGGATGGGAAAGCACACAGCACATCTCCCTCGGCTAGAATATCTTCGGGCGTAGCAGCATGTCCATTGATCAGGATCACGCTGCTCTCATCGACAGGAATTGAATAACTTTCCAAGACATGCCTCACAACACTTCCCTGCCCAATTTCAATCTGGCAGGCGCTTCCCTGTGTCTCCGCGGGCAAATACTTACGATAAAGCGCCAGCAATTTAAGGTTAATTATCATACGCGAACCAATCAGGCGGACTCTTTCATCAAAAATACTGGCTTCCAATAGCTGCTAAGTTTGTATGTGCGAGCGATCATCAAGGTCTCCGTGCGGGTGACGCCTGGGATTTTTTGCAAATCTTGTGAAATAAATTCGGTCAGGCGGGTCAGATTTTCGCAAAAAACTTCGATGACAAAATCATATGTACCCAGCACCATCACTTGATAACTTACCTCAGGAAATTTAACTATCGCCTTCCCGACTTGATCAATTTTCCCAGCGGCTACCGAAATGCCGATAATGGCCGGAGCCTGATACCCCAGAGCGAAAGGATCGACAATGGAGACCGTATTCACCACGCCCTCCTCAACCAGATTCGCATAGCGGCTGCGGATTGTGGACTCGGACACGCCACATTGCTTAGCGATTTGCGTAAAAGGGGTCCGACCATCCTGTTGCAAAGTATGCAAGATTTGAAGATCAATTTCGTCCACAAGTTTTCCTTTCTAATGATATTCGTTCTTTTGACACCATAGTATCACGAATATAGGCTCATTTCAAGAATAAAACATCGAATTTCATGGCAAATGTTGACTTGATAAACGAATCAAGTTAGAATGAGCTTGCCCAGACAGGCAGGAAAAATAATACGAATCGACACCAAACCGAAAGTTGTCGAAAACAAGGCTAATCGTTGGGGGTTTTCGCCCGAACAGGTACGAAAGAATTATGGCTCTTTGAGACTTTGCGTGGAGGTTCCCAGATTTGGGGGTG
>CALCSH010000633.1 GCA_937893815.1 uncultured Anaerolineae bacterium
GCGACGCATCCAAAAACGGATGGCAATGGTCTCGGTGGATGAGTATAGTAATTACGTTGATTATTTGGAAGTTCACCCCGACGAATTCAAACTGCTTTTCAATACCATATTGATCAATGTCACAGCATTTTTTCGTGATAAACCCGCCTGGGAATATTTGCAAAACGAGATTGTCCCACGAATTATCCAATCGAAAAAAGCAGGAGAAACCATTCGAGTCTGGAGCGCAGGTTGCGCTTCGGGCGAAGAAGCCTACAGTCTGGCGATCTTGTTAGCCGAAGCCTTGGGGGAAGAAGACTATCGCAATCGAGTGAAAATATATGCCACCGATGTGGATGAAGAAGCCCTCGCCCAGGCTCGTCATGCCTGCTATACCGCCGATGATGTCGAAGCGATTGATCCTCAATGGCGCGCGAAATATTTTAACGAAACGTCAGAGGGAATCGTTTTTCGCAATAACCTGCGCCGCCAATTGATTTTTGGACGCCACGATTTAGTGCAAGATGCACCCATCTCGCGGCTTGACCTGTTGGTTTGCCGCAATGCGCTCATGTACATGAATGCCGATACGCAATCCGATATTCTTCAGCGTTTGCATTTTGCCGTCCGGGAAGATGGTTATTTGTTCCTGGGTAAGGCGGAGATGATGCTGACCCGCACCAATTTATTCTTGCCCGCTGAATTGACCTATCGCGTTTTTGTTAAAGTTCCTCGAAATTACGAACGCAATCACCTGTATTCTCCACCCCATCCCAGGGAAGAAAAGCTCGACAGCACCCTGGAAACCCAGCTTACCTTATGGGAAGGTGCGCTCCATGCGATTGACTTGCCAGCCCTGGTAATTAACCGAAGTGGAACGCTGGTGATGGCGAATAGTGCACTCCGGCTTCTGTTTGGGTTGGATGCTCGTGACATCGGGCGGCCACTGCAAGACTTGGAGATTTCGTACCGCCCGGTAGATTTACGATCTTTGATTGATCAGGTGTATGACACCAAAAAGATTGAAACTCTAAATAATGTTAAACGCCCAATCAAGGGAGGCGAATTTCAATATCTGGATATAAAGGTGGTTCCGCTGCCCGAAGGCAATCTCGACCCTGTGGGTATCGGGATCACCTTTACAGATGTCACTCGTTTTCAGCACATGCAAAACGACCTTGAGCGCGCCAATCAAGAACTGGAAACCACCAACGAAGAATTGCAATCCAGCAATGAAGAATTAGAGACCACCAACGAAGAATTGCAATCCACCAATGAAGAGTTGGAAACCACCAACGAAGAGTTGCAGTCGACCAATGAAGAACTCGAAACCATGAACGAAGAACTGCAATCCACCAATGAGGAATTGGAAACCCTCAATACTGAATTGCGCCGATATTCGTCTGAGATTACCGATGCAAACGCCCTGCTCAATGCTATTTTAGCCAGCAATGAATCGGGTGTTGTGGTTGTGAACCCGCAAATTGAAATCTTGTTATGGAATGAGGCTGCCACCAACCTATGGGGGTTGCGCAGCGATGAAGTGCAAGGTAGTTCGTTTTTAGCGCTAGATATTGGCCTGCCGGTAGCAAAACTCTCCAAATCCATCCGGGCGTGTCTTAACGGCAAGATTGAGCGTGAAGTCATTGCCCTCGAATCCATCAACCGCCGCGGGCGTAGTTTTCATTGTCAGGTTAGCCTGTCCCCTTTGGTTGTGGCTCAGGATGAAATCATTGGTGTGATTTTGTTGATGGCAGAGTAGGAGAAAAATCATAGTAGAAGATAAATTTTCTCTAAAAATGAACCTTGTGCTACAACAGGCCGATGATTTGCGCGCCCGGATCGAAACGGATACCGAAGCGTGGCCTCCAGTTGTAAGTGAAGCCGTCGATACCCTGCTCGAAGCCTTAGAAGAATTGCATGTCGTTCAGGAAGAACTCACCCAGAGTACTGCCGAGTTAGAAGCGACCCGCCTGCAGCTTGAAACTGAGAAATATCGCTATCAGGACTTGTTTGAATTTGCACCCGATGGCTATTTTGTCACCGATCTCCATGGAGTCATTCAAGAAGCCAACGCGGTTGCGGCTGCCTTGTTGGGCTATTACCCAGATCATCTGATCGGCAAACCGCTGAGTGTTTTTATTCATCAAGATGAACTCATCGATTTTCGCAAGCAGCTCAATCAGTTCTCGGCTTGTGATCGAACCACGGATTGGGAACTCACCCTCACGCCCAGAGAAATCCCCCCATTTCCGGCTGCACTAACGGTGGCCGTAATCTGCAATCAACAAGGCCATCGCATCGGCCTGCGTTGGATGTTGCGAGATATTACCGAGCGGACGAGAATTGAGCTTATTTTACAAAATTCGCATAACGAGCTGGAAGAGCGTGTTCAGGATCGCACCGAAAAATTACAGATTCTGGTTGATGCTATGGTGGGACGCGAACTGCGTATGGTGGAATTGAAAAAAGTGATCAAAAAATTACGAGAACAGATTACAGACGCTGGAATGACGCCAGTAGCGGATGACCCATTGCTGGAGGGCAGTATTCCCTGAATACGACGGGTTTGTAGTGAAATACAAAAACAGGAGCTGCTGATTGCGTTGCAGCTCCTGTTTTGTAACTGCACACCATCTTTTCTATATCGTGGATTGTCGAATGAGATCGACTTGAAAACTATGGGTCTCTGAGATTTCGCAAGGTAAAGCCCAGATTTGGGGGTGTGGC
>CALCSH010000634.1 GCA_937893815.1 uncultured Anaerolineae bacterium
ATTGAAAAGACGCGTCTCTTTGAACTGGCAAAAAACCAGGCCGTTGCGCTGGAAAACAAAGTGGAACAACAAAGCAACGATCTCGATATCGTCATGGGCAGCACTGTAGCCCGCGAAGTGCGTATGGCGGAACTCAAAAAAGTGATCCGCCAATTACGCGCTCAACTCCTGGCGGCCGGGATGACCCCTGCGGCAGATGACCCGCTCAATTCGAACAACCCAACCCTGGCATGAGATTCGTTTCTGAAGCAGCAACCTTGAGAGTGGCATATGCGGCTGAAACGCCGGAGTTATCTCTCAATGATTTCATCGCGTTGGCTGTGGTAATAACCGCAGCAGTGCTCATCGTCCTATGGTGCATACGGAGGTTTCAACACCAGGCCAAAGCGCTTGTTCAAGGGAATGAATGGAGAAAATTATCGGAGAACGCCCTATTAGAGAGCGAAAGCCGCTACCGTCTCTTGGTAGACTCATCGCCCTACGCCATAATTTTGCACCAAAATTACACGATTATTTTTGCTAATCCGGCAGCCGCGAAATTATTAGGCGCCAAGGCTTCCGAGGCGTTGCTAGGCAAATCAATACAATCCTTCATTCGTCCTGAAAATTGGGGATTGGTAGAGGCACGCGCACAACGTGTCCTGAATGGCGAAGAAGGAATTTACCCTGTCCGAGATGAATATGTCCGCCTGGATGGTAGCTTTGTTCCAGTCGAAATCACGATAGAACCGCTGCAATTCAATGATCAATGGACGATCCAGGTAATTGCTTTTGATATCACCAAATACGTAGAAAATGAAAAATCACTGGTATCACAATCGAATTATCTAGAATTACTGAATGAGATCACTGCCATCGCGGCCGGTACAAGCGACTTTGAAGATATGCTACAGGCACTCGCAGATCGAATGGGAGAGCTTTTTGTTGCTGACGGTTGTTATATTACCCTCTGGGATGATGAAACGCAAACTACCATCCCGGCTGCGGCCTATCAGGATATGGATAAATCCTACCCGCGCACGCAAGTCGTCAATCACCAGCAAACTATGACAGCCTCTGTACTTCGCGAAGAACGCCCCCTGATCGCCGAAGATGCACACAATTCTCCGTATATAGATCCTGCTATTGCAGCTCAATTTCCGGAACATTCACTTCTCGGATTGCCGCTGATTGCCGGTGAACAAAAACTGGGGGCAGCGCTGATTGCTTTCAATCAGAGTCGAATTTTCACCGATGAAGATATCACCCGGGGTAAGCAAGTCGCGGCCCAAATTGCGCTGTCGATTGCCAAGGCAAAATCCTATTCAAACGCGAAGATGAACGCACAAACTCTTGTGCAGCGCAATCGCGAGCTTTCGATTCTCTACCAAGCCAGCCAGGCGATAGGCTCAACCCTCACGCTGAGCGAGGTGATACATGATGTCGTTAGCGTTATCACGGATGCTATTGCCCCCAGCGGCTGTGCAATTTCGTTATGGCACCAGCAAGAAGAATCACTGGAGACCCTGATCGACTTCAAGTGTGAAAACCCAGATGATGTTGAAGAAAGTGGGAAAATTTATCACCTTTCCGAATACCCTGCTACTCGTCAAGTATTGGAAAATGGAGTTCATTTTCTTGCAAAAATCAGTGACGCCAATCTGGATCGCGCCGAGCGAGCGTATATGGAAAAAGGCAATATCAACGTGCTGCTGATGCTGCCTCTCATTTCCGGCCAACGCGTATTGGGTTTGGTTGAGCTGTATGAAGCAACCAGCGAGAGAGAGTACACGGCTGATGAAATTCAATTGGCTCAAAGTTTGTGCACCCATGCAGCAGCAGCCATCGAAATTGCTTACTTATTACAAGAATACCGCAGTCTGACAAACGATCTGGAACAGCGGGTAGCGCAACGCACCACCGAGTTGGAGCTGCGCGTACAAGAAGTAGAGCAGCTCAACAGCGCCATGAGCAATCTACTGGAGGATGTGCAAACTTCCAAAAACATATTGGAAGTTGCCTCTCGCCAATTGGAGGAAGCCAACCAGGAGATGGAAGCTTTTTCCTATTCCGTCTCACACGACTTGCGCGCGCCGCTGCGCCACATCAATGCGTTCACCCAATTATTACTGGATCGCGATTTCGAACACTTCGACCCGACATCCAGGCGATTCCTCGATAATATTGCCGCCTCCAGTGAGCGCATGAGCCAGTTAATTGAAGATTTACTCAAATTTTCGCGCACTTCCCGTACAGAAATGGAACTCCAAAATGTCGGTTTTAATCGTATGCTTGAAAAATTAATCACCGACGCCCAAATCATTGATGAAAATCGTGAAATCGAATGGAAAATCCACACCATGCCAATCGTTCAGGCGGATCCGGCATTAATGAATATTGTGTGGACAAATCTAATCTCCAACGCGATTAAGTACACTGCATTCCAGGAAAAGGCCTTCATTGAGATTGATAGTTCCCTGGAGGATGGCGGACAGTTCATTCAGTTCTCCATTC
>CALCSH010000635.1 GCA_937893815.1 uncultured Anaerolineae bacterium
CGAGACCACGTGGCTGCCACTGTCAATACGTTGGTGCTGGCGTACGCCGGTGCCGCGCTGCCGATGTTTTTGTTATTTTCACTTTCGGGGGAATCATTTAATAATTTGCTCAATCTGGAATATGTGGCCGAAGAAGTCGTGCGCACGCTGGTGGGATCGTTGGGTCTGATCGCTGCTGTACCATTGACCACATTGCTGGCCTGCCTGATGGCGTTGTACCATCATCGCCTGGGGCCAGTTCGCCGCTATCTCGGCCCGGAAACCGGTATGAATGAGCACACGCACAGCCATTAGCGCGAACCCAAATTTTCGAAAAACTTATTCCGTAATTGCGCATAATTTATTGCGCTCCAGTTGATAGTCTGGTAAACTTTCCGTAATTCGGATATATATTATCTAAATTATAGCTAATGCCAACTCGCTAAGGAGCCGCATATGACTGAAGAAATCAGCGATCCTAAAATTCTCGTCAATCGTCGTGAATTTATCAACCTGACCTGGCTGGCATCGCTGGGTTTTATTTTTGTGGATGTCGGGGGCGTGATCTATTTCTTTTCCATGCCGCGTTTTAAAGATGGAGAATTTGGTGGCACCTTCACGGTAGGCAAAACCTCCGATCTACCTTCTGTGGGGTCTGCGCCTACCAGCTACCCGAAAGGCAAATTCTGGCTTGCCAATACCGATGAGGGCGTCAAGGCGATTTACAAAGTCTGCACACACTTGGGCTGCCTGTATAACTGGAGCGATCAGGAAAGCAAATTTATCTGTCCATGCCACGGATCGCAGTTTCAAAACGATGGCAGCTATATTCAGGGACCCGCGCCGCGCGATCTGGACAGTTTCATCATCCAGGCAGTAGACCCCGATAGCGGCGAGATCATTGCCGAATCACCCGCCACTGGGGCACCACTTCGGCTGCCCGAAGGCCAGGATGTGATTATCAAAGTGGATACTGGAACGAAAATCACCGGGAACCCTCACAACTGAGAGAGCCATTATGTTCAAAACATTGAACTTCACAGATATTCGCAACAAATTGAAACAGGCCTTTGACGCGCGCGTGCGCATTGTTACGGCTGGGTTGAGCCTTCAGGAATTGCGCGCCCTGCTACGCGGCGACCCGCCCACTGAAAAGCCGAATCCGCGTTACAAGGTTCACGTCACCAGCTTTCTCTTTCACATCCGCCCCAAATTTTACAAGAAAGCCAGCACTCTCTTCACACACACCTGGCGATTAGGTTTCTTCACGGTTTTCTTCTTCGCCCTGGAACTGATCACCGGGCTGGTTCTGATGATCTATTACACGCCCTCCCCGGCGGATGCGTACAATTCAATCCTTAATTTGATGAGCAATGTGCCTTTTGGAAAGCTGCTGCGTGATTTACACCGCCTGGGCGCAGAGGGGATGGTGATTTTTACTGTTTTACACATGCTGCGAACGTTTTTGACGGGTTCCTACAAAAAAGAGCGTTCGTTCACCTGGCTGACCGGGGTGGTGCTCCTGTTAGTGGTGCTGGTACTCAGCTTTAGCGGTTACCTGCTCACATGGGATCAGTTGGCCTATTGGGCGGTCACGATTGGCACCAGCATGGCGGAGGCCGCACCGCTCTTTGGCAATCAGGTCAACCTGCTTTTGCGTGGCGCACCCGATATTGGCGCAGGCGGATTGCTGCGTTTCTATTTGCTGCATATTGTTTTGCTGCCGCTGGTCGCGATTCTGATGATCAGCATTCACTACTATAAGGTGGCTCGTGAGCATGGCATATCCATGCCAGCAAAATTCGATGAGGAAGATTTGTCAGTAGATGTAAAAAAAGAAGCCAACCGACGCATCGATTTTTTGCCCGACCTGTTGGCGCATGAAATGTTCCTGACCAGTGTGGGAATTTTCGTCCTGGTGGTGATGACAGCTTTTTTCTACAGCGCCCCGTTGGAGCATATTGCCAATCCCCAACAAACTCCGCTTGATACACAAGCACCGTGGTATTTCTGGTGGTTGCAAGGCATGCTCAAAATGGGCGATAAAACTCTAATGGGCATTATTCTGCCGACGATTATCTTCGGACTTTTGTTTGCGGTGCCGTATATAGACCGGAATCCCCATCGCCAGGCGTATAAGCGCCCTGCAGCGGTAGCGGTTGGATTACTGGCCACCTTCACGATAGTAGTGCTCAGCTATATGGGTTTACCGCAATACGGCATTGAGACTCCCGCTGCGACGCGTATTATTCAGGATCTGGCCCCCGAGGAGGGGTTAGGCGAACTGCGTTCGATTCCCTTCGAAGAATTGCAGCCGGGCATTTATCAGGTGAATGGTGACATGCCGGACGAATTGTGCCCCGATTTGTTGTGGGGATGTCACACACTAGAGGCCGTCTTCGCCGAATTTAGTGAGCGTGTCCATCAAGCCGAACAGGCGGGCAAACTCCCAGATGTCGAGGCGGTACTGGTGATCGAAGAATGGCAGGCCGATTTGATGAAAGTAACCCCGCGCATCATCTGGACGGATTCCCAGAGCGGTGTCCGTAAAACGTACGAAAAACACATCTTCTTGCATCGCGATCACAATCGCAGCGAGTAAGGAAGGGCCATCATCATGCGAATACAATTGCAAATTTTCCTGGGTGCCTTGCTGATTACGCTGACCGGCGCGATATTGATTTTTGTTGGCCTGAATGAAGAAACGCGCATGGCGGAGTTCGAGCAGCACCAGCAGGCCCAACGAATCGAAGTTGGCGCCGAGTTATTTGAAATCAACTGCCGCGGCTGTCACGGCTTGCGCGGCGAAGGCATCGCTGACTTAGCCCCAGCATTGAATAGTGCTGAGTTATTTACAACTCGTCTAGGTGAAGTTGGTTGGCAGGGCAGCCTTGAAGATTATATTATTGCCACCGTTTCTACCGGGCGACAGGTATCCACTCGTCCTGAGTTGTATCCCGGCGCGGGCATCCCTGCGATGCCGACCTGGTCGGACCGTTTTGGCGGGCCATTGCGCGATGACCAGATCGAATCGCTGGCGGCGTTCATCCAGAATTGGGAAGCGACAGCCGTGGGCGGGACAGAAATCAGACTACTGC